>NZ_CFAHBC010000014.1:0-65173 GCF_983179755.1 Brotaphodocola sp.
GGCGGATTCCGGACTTGCACCGGTTAGAAACGTGCGCCGCCGGGCGCACTCACAACAAAAAGCCCCCGCAAGCGGAATTTCCACCTGCGGGGTTCTTTTTGGGATTTCATCATCAAATTTTCAGTTCATTCTCAAGCAATCTTATGATAGACAAAGCATTTGTCCCATCACTCTCTAAATCTGCTTACTGCTCTACGCTCTTAGCGATTTCCTGGATCGTGTTGAAGATCTCTTCATCGTTCTTTTCAGAATCTGCTGCGTTTAAGTAGTACGGCATCATATCTACGTTTGCAACTGCTTCCTGTGCCTTCGGATCGTCAAGGATCTGCTGAACGAGGTTCTCATACCAGGTGATGATCTCATCGGAGGTATCCTTCGGGAAGTAGAAGGAGAAGTCACAGTCCGGATATACCAGATCGATACCCTGCTCTTTCAGAGTTGGAATGTCCTTGATCAGGTCATAACGCTCTTCGGTCGGAGCACCGATGCAGGTGAACTGTCCAGCGGTCAGATAATCCTTACAGTTGATGTATGCACCCGGCATCAGGTCTACCTGACCGGAAAGCATTGCAGCGATCTTATCGGAGTTAGAACCTACATCTACCAGATCCAGATCGATACCTGCCTCTTTCTCAAATGCAAGTAACTCATAGTAGGTGTATGCACCAACCTCGGTACAAGCCTTCATCTGTCCCGGTGCTGCCTTTGCTGCCTCAATGAACTCGTCCAGATTCTTGTACTTCTCAGAGTTTACATACAACTGCTGTGCCGGGTCCTTTGCGAAGGTCGGTCCCAGCTTAAATGCGGTGTAGTTGTAATCCGTTACACCTGCGATGTTTGCAACGTTTACAAGGTTATGACCATACAGGAAGGTCGTGCCATCCGGCTCTGCGGAAAGCACCTGGTTTGCTGCTACGGAACCTGCTGCACCGTTTGCGTTTACAACGATGAAATCAACACCGGTCAGCTCTTTTGCGTACTGAGCAAATACACGAGCGGAAAGGTCAGTGTTACCACCTGCACCTGCCGGTACAACGATGGATACGGTAGAAGCCGGCTTCCAATCGCTTGTAGCGGTGGATGCATCTGCCTTGCTCTCGCCACCTTCAGTCTTGGTCTCGGTTGCAGTATCAGCCTTCTGTTCTGCTGTCGTTGCAGTCGTGCTGTCAGCTCCGCCGCTACATCCTGCTAAACCCATTACCATTGCTCCTGCCAGTACCGTTGCCAAAAATCTCTTTTTCATAGTTGTATCTCCTTTTCCCTTTATTTTTTATATAGTTTTGTATTGCTGCTCTAAGTTTCTTAACCCGTTTTTACTTTTTACCTAATCACCTATTTTTTTAGCCCAATGCTTTTTTCTTTGCGTAGAAGGCCTTCAGCTCCTTAAATACAGACCAAACCAGAACTCCTACTGCTACAAAGAAGAATGCATCAAAAATCGGTCTTGTGAAGAATGCTCCAAAGGACTTGTACTGCATGATACCACGGCGCAGGTAAGTCTCAAGCATGCTACCGATCAGGAAGCACAGAACGAACGGAGTCGTCGGCAGTTTGAACTTGTGGAAGAGGTATCCAACCACACCGAAGATCAGGATCGACTGTACATCGAAGATACGGTTATTCGTTGCATAAGCACCTACGCAGCATAGAACCAGAATCAGCGGAAGCAGGATGTGCTTCGGAACTTTCAGTACCTGTACGAAGCCCTTGATACAGGTCCACTCTACAACCAGCATGATCAGTGTACAAATGATACATGCAGCGAAGATTCCGTATACGACATCACCGTTCTTTACGAACAGCAGAGGACCTGCGGACAGACCGTGAATCAGGAAACCACCAAGCATCATTGCGGTTACGCCATCACCCGGGATACCAAGTACCAGAAGCGGGATCATGGCTCCACCGATTGTTGCGTTGTTTGCAGACTCAGTTGCTACGATACCATCCGGGCATCCTTTTCCGAACTCTTCCGGATGCTTGGACATGTTCTTAGCAGTTACATAGGAGAGCATTCCGGAAGTAGAACCACCGATTCCAGGAAGGATACCGATTCCGGTTCCGATCAGTGCAGAACGAAGGAAGTTCGGAAGGTGATAAACAAACTCTTTCATGCTGAATCCAAATCCCTTTACCTTGTTGATCGGGATCGTCTCAAGTTTTCCGTTACCCATTGCCTCAGCGGTGATCAGGATATCGGAGATTGCAAAGATACCGATCAGAGTAGGAAGGGTATCAAAACCTGCCATCAGGTTTGGGTTTCCAAAGGTGAAACGTGCGGTTCCATCGATTGGAGCCATACCGATCAGGGTAAACATCAGACCGAGCATACCAGCTAAAAGACCGCGAATCATGTTTCCGGAAGAAAGGATTGCTACCATCGTCAGAGCGAAGAAGCAGATACCAAAGTTCTCAGCCGGAGTAAATTTCAGTGCCACATCTGCCAGAAGCGGTGCACAGAAGGTAAGTACCAGGAAGGAGAAAATGGAACCCAGTGCAGAGAACACAATTCCAAGTCCCAAAGCCTTCATTGCCTCACCCTTTTTCGCCATCGGATATCCATCAAATGTTGTTGCGATGGAAGATGCCGTACCAGGCATGTTCAGCAGAATTGCGGAAATCAGTCCACCGGAGATACCTCCGATGTACACAGCTACCAGAGTGTTCATACCGAGGGACGGTGTCATCGAGAAGGTCAACGGCAACATCAGTGCCACTGCCATCGAAGCGGACAGTCCCGGAATCGAACCAAATACAATACCGATTGCTACGCCGGCGATCATCAACAGAATGGATGCCGGGTGCATAATGCTCACAAACGCATTTCCCAAAAGTCCTAATGCCTGCATCTCTTTCGCCTCCTACAAATTAATTGAGAAAATTCCTGCCGGCAGAACGATCTTAAATCCATAACGGAACAGGAAGAATACCACAAGGGTAAACACCACATCGATCACTGCAAGTAGAATTGCCTGCTTCTTTCCTCTCTCGTCGTCCGGGGAAAGAACCATCATCTGGCAAAACAGGAATACCAGGGTGGAAAGAATGAAACCAACCGGCTTCATCACAAACACATAGACCAGCATCAGAATCACGCTCTCAAGCACACGCTTGTAATCGCAGTCCTCTATGTCATCTGCCTTGATCTCCGCGTTATGCATCTTAAAGTTCTTGATGCTTAAGAACGTGAGCGCTGCTGCAAGTGCAAAGGTGATTACTCCGATTACCATCGGCATAAATTCCGGTCCAACCTCCATAACCTTTGACTTCGGGAGCATCTGCGCCATCACCATCATGACTGCGGACAGTGCCATGAAAAAGATACCGACTACAATGTCTCCATACTTTTTGAAAAACATCTCTGTTCCTCCTTTCTCAGTGCCATCACTCGACTCCTCCTTTGTTAATGTCTTCATGATCTCTCTCTTTGTTTATGAATTATTTATATCAAATTCACAGAAAGATTTCCAATATTTATTCTTTATTCACAGAATAAGCAAAGCTAATTTCACAATAGACCTTTTTGTTTTCACTGGATATATGAGAGTTTTGTTGAAATGGATACAAAACGATTGGAATTGAGATTTAAAGATGATATAATGAGTGTTAACGAGGGGGAACCAGTTTACTTGTTCATCCCGAGTGGCGATCACGATAGCTGCGAAGTAGCGTCAAGTACCGAAGTACGAATCGTGATCTAATAACTATCAGCAAGCAAACCACCTGTATCAGCAGACAGGCGAGTGCGAGAGCGCGTGTTTGCAAGCCTACAAGCAAACAGTTAGAGGGAAAATACAAATCAACATTTCAGATACTTTTAAGTCCAGCCAAGGTACACGGTAACACTTCTTACGTGTCAAAAATAAAAAAGGTAGGTATAATACGGATATGGATGTGAAATATTTGAATTACATTCTGGCGATTGCCAAACACAAGAATATGACGATTGCTGCTGAAGAATTGTTCGTCTCTCAATCCTCTCTCAGCCAGTATCTTTCCAGACTGGAGCAGGAACTTGGTACTCCTCTTTTTTACCGGACGAAGACAGAGCTCGTTCCCACACCAGCAGGGGAGCTTTACATCGATTCTGCAAAAAAGGTTGTAGCCATTCAGAAAGAGCTTTACCATAATATCGCCGCGCTGAATCACCGCGGAAATATCCGAATTGGAGTGACTTCCAACTTTGGAATGCGTATGTTATCAGAACTGATTCCAGACTATAAGAAAACATATCCAGACGTGTCAATCGAGATCTCAGAGCTCGGACTTCCTGCGCTCAAAAAGATGATCATGGAGGAATCTCTCGATCTTGGAATCGCCGCCGTTCCGAATCTCGCACCGTTTGCCGATCAGGCAAAGGTACTCCGCAAAGAGCTGATTCTGTTCGCAGTTCCGTCCTCTCATCCCTATGCGAAGGAACATCCAAACGATACGTTGACTCCGCAAGAGTTAGCAAGGGCATTCTCGAACGAGAACTTTTTGAATTCCAAACGTGGTTCTTCCCTGCGAATCGTCGCAGATCAGATCCTGAGCGAAGCGAACTTCACGCCTCACGCCTTCTGCGAGACGAACAACATCGCCGCAACCCGCAATATGATCGCTCACGGGAATGGGGTCGCCTTTATCGCAGAATCCTGTGCAGTCGACCGCGACCGGATCACCTACTATTCGTTCAATCCGCCGCTTTTCCGGCTCAATGCACTCTTCAACCGCAAGAACTGGAAACCCAGCGAGGCAGAACAGGTATTTTATCAGCTTCTGCTCCACTATTTTGATTCCATCACAGAGTCTCCTTATCTCGCGGAGTCTCACACAGTATCAAACTAGAAATGTCAAACCCAAAATGAGCGGATCTGAAATCTGATTGTAAACGTTTTTTCAAAAAACAATTTAAGTTTGAGATTTCTTCGTATCCGAAAGAGAAAATTTCCGCAAAAATTTTCTCTTTCTTCAACGTTGTATAAAAATACATTTCCCCCTGAGCATTCTACAAACGGAACAAACCTGAAAAATCCGATTTGCGAACGCTCAATTTTCCCTCTTACTGTATCCTGTAAGATGTCTTTATTTTACCACTTCTCTGTCGCTTTCACAAGCGGGATACCGGTATTTCTTGCATAAAAATGCATACAAAACGGACATCTTCAGGCATTTTCGCTCAAATAAAATCTCCGCCACCCGTCTCCTCCAAAAAGCGCAGACAGTCCAGAATTCCCGCCATGTAAGTCCAGTTCAATTCACACTCATATGCTGACGTGATCTTCTCAATCATCTCATCGATGCAATGTCTCTGGTCAAGCTCCAATCTCAGTTGCGCATAGTGATCGCTCGCCTTAGCAGCCTCCTCCATCTCCTCTCTGAGTTTCGGCTGTAACAGAACAAACTCTGCCCTTGCCCGCTCCCGAAATCTCTGCATAACCGGATACATTCTCCTGCCTATTTCGCCACTGTGCTCTCTCTTCATCGCATATCCTCCTTTTCTTTCCATAAGAAGAGATGTCACATACAGAAAGTTATCTGTCTCTTCTCCTTGGAATTTCTACTTCCTGTATGCTATAACGCGGTGAGTTCCTCGTTTAAAATCTGTGAAATCTCGATCATTCCTGCATTTCTGCTCAAAGGATCTCTTCTTTTATAATCAAACAATCGATAAGTTCCATTGCTCAAACGCTCCAAATGTGCCATTCTTGCCATCTGTCTCGAATCATATCCCTCATAATGCTTCAAATAATGCGGACTTTGCTCTTCCTTTCGGAAAAATCTTCTCGTCTCCTCCTTCCACTCTCCAGGATCGGGAGCAAACGATGGACGACTCTTGATGTTCTCTCTCAGATAAAGATCACACATCAGGAGATCCCGAAATATCTCCCGCTTCTTCGGAAACAGCTCTGTCAACAATTCCCACAAAATCTCATAGCGCGCCATTCGGCTGTGGTTTACCTCAAACAGATGATTCTTCTCATAATAATCTGCGAGCACTTCAAACATCTCATACGGTGAATCATACGCTTTCTCGAGTTCTCCGAGTGTCAAACAGAACTGGCGACTGTTGTAGTAGACTTCGACCATCTCCTCAATCTGCTTTAACACAAGCACGTCTCTATACGGAAGCCAGCGTGTTGACAGAACCTCATACGGCGGAGCGGAGGCATACTGAAGACCACACTCCTGCGTCATCTTCTCCATACAGGAACCCTTCAGCACCTTCAGGAATCCAAGCTGAAGCTGTTCTGGCTCCATCCGGTAGACATCATCAAATGAATGACGGAAACTTTCCAAATTCTCCCACGGCAATCCCGCAATCAGATCAAGGTGCTGGTGAATCCGTCCCCAGCTGTTGATTCTCGCCGTCATCTCCCGAATCTGATCAATGTCCGTCTTTCTGTGAATCGCCTCAAGCGTTCTCTCGTTTGTCGACTGAACTCCGATCTCAAGCTGAACAAGTCCCGGGCGCATCGTTGACAAGAGCTCAAGTTCCTCATCATCGAGAAGATCCGCTGCTATCTCAAAATGAAAGTTCGTGATCCCATTGTCCTGATCCCGGATAAACCGCCAGATCTCCATCGCATGATCTTTCCGACAGTTGAACGTTCGATCCACAAACTTGACCTGTGGAACCTTTGCCTCAAGAAACCACGCCAGCTCCTTCTTCACAAGGTCAAGTCCGCGAAACCGCACTCTCTTGTCAATCGAAGACAAACAGTATGCACAGGAAAACGGGCAACCGCGACTGCTCTCATAATAAATGATGCGATGCTCCAACTCTTTTGTGTCCACACACTCATAGGGAAACGGAATCTGGCTCATATCCATATAAGGGCGGATTCCCGTCTCTATCACGCCTGTACCGTCCGGACTCCGGTATGCCAAACCGACAATCTCCTTCCAGTTTTTAGGATCTCCGCCCGCTCTCACACAGTTTTCAAGCAACTGTGCAAACGTCTCTTCCCCCTCTCCTTTCATCACGAGATCCACCACTGGATTCTCTTGTAGTGTCTTGCTCACATCATAGGAAACCTCCGGACCACCCATCCAGATCTGCACATCCGGGAGAACCTTCTTCACATCCGCCAAAAGTTCTCTCACATAGGCAATATTCCAGATATAGCAGGAAAATCCGATAATGTCTGGCTTTCTTCGGTAAAGATCCTGCAAAATCTGCCCGATCGGCTGGTTGATCGTGTATTCCGCCAGCTCAATCTGTACCATTCGATCTGAAAGCTCCTCACGATTTGAGTCACCAAACTGTTCCCTAAGAATCTTCTCCCCGTATGCTTTCAAACTGTAAATTCCAAGATTAGAATGAATGTATTTGGCATTGATCGCCGTCAAAAGAATTTTCATCGCTCGTTCTTCTCACTTTTCCCTATAAACTCTATTTTATCGTTATCGATCTTCACGAACATTTGTTCTGTTTTTATTATAATCGATTTTTCAGATTTATACAAGAGGAAGATCATCAAAATCATACAAATTTACCGTTCATGCATTATCCGAAGAGGTTACTGTTCACGCATTGCGCAAACAGCAACGGATTTTGTCGATGCTTCGCATTCCAAATCGGCAAAATCTGCTACCACCACTGTATCATACGGCATTTTCAGTTCAGAAAATGCCTACCCGTGTACAGTAACCCGAAGAGTCATTACAAATTTTCCCGCAAAATCTCTATCCTTGACAATCTGAATCTTCAGTGATAGAATAAATCTACCGCTGAGATACTGCGGACCAGTCAGGGCTTGTACTGGTTTCGACGGGGATCATGCAGCTGGTGAAGCTATCCGCATGCGATGCGTTAAATGGCAAAATTAAAATTAAACGCTGAAGATAATTTAGCATACGCAGCCTAAGTGCTGCTGTCAGCCTTAGTGCACTCACACATTAAGAATCTGGCATCGACTATGTGAGAAACGACATACATTAAGCTTTGCGTGTATGGGCGTATCATGAAGCTACTAAAGCCACAAGGGTGCCTGTTTTCGTGTGGCGGAGGGAATGTCAAATAACCGGCTATGATAGTAGAAGAACAGGGAATTGATTTTCGGACAGGGGTTCGATTCCCCTCAGGTCCATTTATCTTGGACAGAATGATTTTATGAAATAACGATACTGTATGTGAGTAACACAAGGTACAGTATCGTTATTTTTTTGAGAAACCATCAGTAAATTAACTCAAAGCAAGCGCTGGACAAGCTGATAAACGACACAAAAAACAAGTCAAAAAATCAGATGAAAACTCTCACGCAAACCATCCTTCCCCGCATTGCACTGTATCAGGTTCTCGCAAAAGAAGACCTATCAGAGGAGCATATATACAGCTATATGCGAACTTATATGCTTGAGATTGTCGCGAGACAAAAACATTCCATCATGATAAAAATGGAACTCATCCCCGGATTTTACTGGCTTTACAGCACGATTGCCCTGAAAATTATGCGAAAAAGTGATCTGCATGAAAGCAAATTGAATCACGGCAGAGATTTCTTTGATTTTACGATCACAAAATGCCTCTGGCACACGGCCTGCGTCGAAAACAGCTGTGCAAACCTGTGCCCTCTGTTCTGTGATGTCGACAACGTGACCTACGGCAATTTAAAAAAGCTGGGATTTTCGCGGACAAAAACCTTAGGCTATGGTGGAGATTGCTGTGATTTTCATTTTTTCCGGAAATAACTTTTCCTCGAAGTCGACAACCAAAAACAAAAAGAACAATTTCCTATAAAATAAAAAAGAATGTGCCCTGGCACATTCTCGCGCCGAGGCGCGGTTGCTTCGGCAACCATCTTCCCCTGCGCCGAGTGCGCATCCTCGCGGAGCGTTTTTGTATGATAGGACGCAATTTCCTATCATACAAAAACGCAGGCAGAAACCCATCTCGGATCTCTGCCTGCTCTTCTCTCTGAAACTTTTTGTGAAATTGTTTTTCCTCAAAATTCGTCTCACATCATCGTCTCAAATTAAATTCTGATTATTCTTACTGAATTTTGCGAATCCAGCCTTCCGGAGCTTCGATTCTACCCATCTGGATACCAGTCAGGGTGTCATACAGCTTCTGGATAACCGGTCCCATCTTCTCCATTCCACTCGGGAAGCAGATCTCCTCGCCGTGGTTCACGATCTTGCCAACCGGAGAGATCACTGCTGCGGTACCGCACAGACCACACTCTGCGAAGTCCTTCAGTTCCTCCAACTTAACCGGACGCTCAGTTGCCTTCAAACCAAGGTAGTGCTCTGCTACATAGAGCAGGGAACGTCTGGTGATAGACGGCAGAATGGAATTAGACTTCGGGGTGACAACCTCGCCATCCTTTGTTACAAACAGGAAGTTTGCACCACCGGTCTCCTCAACGTAGGTTCTGGTTGCCGGATCAAGGAACATGTTCTCATCGAATCCGTTTGCATGAGCAGTTACATTTGCATGCAGACTCATTGCGTAGTTCAGACCAGCCTTTACATGACCGGTTCCGCAAGGTGCAGCACGGTCGAAATCACTTACACACAGAGTTAACGGCTTTGCACCGCCCTTGAAGTACGGTCCAACCGGAGTTACCAGAATACGGAACTGATACTCGCTAGACGGCTTTACACCAATAACCGGGCCTGATGCGAACATGTATGGACGAACGTAAAGAGTCGCACCACTGCCATACGGCGGAACCCAATCTGCATTTGCCTTTACAACCTCATCAAGTGCCTCAAGGAAACGCTCCTTCGGGAATACCGGCATCTCCAGACGGCTTGCAGAATCCATCATACGCTCTGCGTTTAAGTCCGGGCGGAAAGTAACAATGCTTCCATCCTCGGTGGTGTAAGCCTTCAGACCCTCAAAACACTCTTGGCAATACTGAAGAATGCCTGCACACTCATTGATTACGACATTCGGATCGGAAGTCAGACCACCCTCGTCCCACTTTCCATCCTTATAATTTGCTACGTAACGTTTGTCGGTAACATGATATGCAAAACCGATATTACCCCAGTCAAGATCTTTCTTAGCCATAAATCTTTCCTCCATTCGGTATCCGCATCTTACCGAAAAATCTCTGAAAATACGAAACGATACCCAAAGCACGCTCCGCACCATTCCCCGGCAGACACACATTCTTTTTTCATAGCGGTTCAGTCAGTCTACAAGCTTACTGAACCGCTACCCTTTTCTTTTTTAATTCAGCCCAATTTTATTTTCTGTCTGAACGATAAAGTTATTATAGCCCCATTATCCGTCAAAATCAATGCCTCTTTTTCGTTTTTGACATATCTGTCTTCTATGTCAGATATAACCGCCATGATCGCATAACTCAAAGTGAATGTCCCCGCCTCTATATGATATATGGGTATCGCAAATTTTCTCAGTAGGGGAGACAATCCCCTTCTGAGTTATACGCTCCACAAAAATGCAAAGCGCCAGTGGCGCTTCCGTTGACTGAACCCGGAGTGCGAACGAGTTTGCAAAAATTCCTTAGCGCAACTTCTGCTTATAATCCCTCTCAACCTCTCGGCGCATATCCTTCTTTGCCATATCATCGCGCTTGTCATAGAGTTTCTTTCCTCGCGCAAGACCGATCTCGACTTTTACCAAACTTCCCTTAAAGTAAACCTGGAGCGGGACGAGCGTATATCCCTTCTCCTTGATCTTGGACTCGAGTTTCAAGATTTCCTTGCGGTGCATCAGAAGTTTTCTCGCGCGGAGCGGGTCTTTATTGAAAATATTTCCCTTCTCATACGGATTGACATGCATGCCGTAGACATAGACCTCGCCGTGGTTGTCGATGCGGACAAACGCCTCCTTAATGCTACATTTTCCCATGCGAATCGACTTGACCTCCGTGCCAAACAGCTCGATTCCGCACTCATATTTCTCATCGATAAAATAATCGTGATATGCTTTTTTGTTATTCGCAATCAGTTTAAATGCCTCTTTGCTACCCATTTTTTCTCACTCCTCCTCGCTTATTTTTCTTCCATGCTCATTTCCATACAACTTATTTCCGCATACCCATATTCGGAATCGTTCCGAATCTCTGCTTACTATTCCTCGCTCACTATCTCAACCAAACTATTCTGTCTACATTTCTGTCTATCTCTTGTCTACTCTTCTGTCTGTTTACTCAAAATATGGCAGAAAATCCACAGTTCTCGTCAGTTTATCCGTTCCAGATACCGTGACCTTAACCTTCTGTCCAAGGCGATAGATCCGTCCGCTCCGCTCTCCGCGAAGCTCCATCTTCTCCTCACTGAACAGATAGTAATCCCCATAGAGATCGCTGACGCGCACAAGTCCCTCGACTGTATTCGGAAGCTCCACATAGAATCCCCAGTTCGTCACACCGGAAATCACGCCCTCGTAAATCTGTCCGACCCGCTTCGACATATACTCGCACTTCTTCATCTTCACGACCTCGCGCTCCGCCTCATCCGCACGGCGCTCCGTCTGAGAACACTGGATCGACACCTCGGTCAGAATGCTGTCATAATGGCTGATCCGCTTGCCGGTCAAATTTCCGTGAAGATTCTCTTTGATAATCCGGTGAATCTGGAGATCCGGGTAACGGCGAATCGGGGACGTAAAGTGCGTATAGTAGCGCGCTGCAAGTCCAAAATGACCACCGCAGATCGGCATATACTTTGCCTGCTTCATCGAGCGCAGTGTCAGACGGCTGATCAGAGCCTCCTCCTCGGTTCCTTCGATTTTTGTCAGAAGTTTCTGGATCTCCTTCGGGTGAACCTCCCCGTTCTGCAAATGCAAAGAATAACCGAAATTGTTGATGAAAATACCAAGTCGCTTCATCTTCTCCGGATCTGGATTGTCATGGGTACGATACAAAAACGGAATTTCCTGCCAGTAGTAATCCTCCGCAATCGTCTCATTCGCCATCAACATGAAATCCTCAATAATCTTTGTTGCAGAATTGCGCTCATACGGTTTGATCTCCGTCGGGTGTCCTTTTTCATCGAGCAGAATCTTCGTCTCCGGGAAATCAAAATCGATCGATCCGCGCTGGGAACGCTTGTCGCGCAGAATGTCCGCGAGCTCCTTCATGCAGTCAAACATCTCCACAAAACCGTCGTACTCCGCCATCACAGCCGGATCGCGGTCGGTGATAATCGCATTGACCGCGGTGTAAGTCATTCGTCTGTCGACACGGATCAGCGTCTCTGCAACCTCATGGCTGAGTACTTTTCCGTGCGGATCAATATCCATGATACAACTCAGCGCAAGACGATCGACTCCCTGATTCAGCGAGCAGATTCCATTGGAGAGCTTGTGCGGAAGCATCGGCACAACACGATCCACGAGGTAGACACTCGTTCCGCGCTTCAATGCCTCACGGTCAAGCGGGCTTCCCTCTCTGACATAGTGGCTGACATCCGCAATGTGAACACCAAGACGATATCCGAAGTCCTCTCTGCTGATCGTGATCGCGTCATCGAGATCTTTTGCGTCCTCGCCGTCGATCGTGACAGTCTGCCAGTCTCGGATGTCTTTTCTTCCGACTTTCTCCGCCTCCTGCACCTCATCCGGGATGTGCTCAATCTGCTCCATAACTTCCTGCGGGTACTCATCCGGAATTCCGTATGCCTTGACGATTGAGAGAATGTCAGTGCCCGGATCATTTACATGACCGATAATCTCAACGATCTCTCCCTCCGGCTTCTTTCTCTCTCCGCCGTAATCAGTGAGCTTGACAATGACCTTGTGACCGGTCACTGCTCCCATATCCTTTCCCTGCGGGATAAAGACATCCTCCCCGATCTTCTGGTTATCCGGAATCACAAATCCAAAATTCTTGCTCTTCTGATAATATCCCACAAGTGTCTGATTTGCGCGCTCAAGCACCTTCACAACCGTCCCCTCGGCCCTGCGTCCTCCGCGCGCCGGCTCTGCAACAATCTGAACCCGGTCGCCATGCATCGCGTCTTTTACCTTGTCATACGGGATGTAAATATCATCCGGGCGACCCTCAACTGTGACAAAACCGAAGCCTTTCGCGGTTCCGGAAAACGTACCAGTAAGGAATTCTGCTGACGGAATCTTATATTTTCCGCGCTTTGTCAAAATGACCTTTCCGTCCTGCTCAAGCGATTCCATGACCTCGCGCAGTTCGTCTCTCTGATCCCTCGAAAGATTCAGAAGCATCGCAAGTTCCTTGAGCTTCATGGGCACATACGTCGGATCATTTAACAGTGCCAGCATCGTCTCTTTTCTCTGATTCAATAATTCTTCTGTCATAAATTCCAGTTTATTTCCTTTCTCCAAAAATTTTTGAAAAACGTTATTTGAAAAAAGCACCCTTGTTTCCACAAGAGTGCTTCACCTGTCACAGTTCCTGCGTTGCACAAACTGTAACGGATTTTGCCGATGCTTCGCATTCCAAATCGGCAAAATCTGCTTCCAACATTGTATCATACGGAATTTTCAGTTCAGAAAATTCCTAGCATATACAATAATCTTCATTTCTTATAAAATATTCAGGACAAGGGATAACAGCATAAACAGAACTGCGGCAGCTGTTGTCGCTTTCTCCAGGTTTCCTTCCATGGAACGGCCCTTGTTACGGCCCCAGTAGGTATCTGCCATACCACCGATTGCTCCAAGACCCTGGCTCTTTCCCTCCTGCATCAGAACGACTACGGTCAGAAACAGGCATATAAGAACGAAAATTACGCACAAAATTGTCTTCAGCATCCAAAAACACCTCCTAATTCCCAAACTAATAAAGAATCTCTCTTGCGGGATTCTTGTATTTTCCCATAAAACAAAGATATTTTATCACAGGTCTGCCTAAAACACAAGGGAAATCGATGTTGATACAACATGCGAACAGCAACGAATTGCAATCACGCATTACGCCATTGTGCGGTACTCCTGCTTCCAGCGCTTGATTAACTTCATTTCGCCCTTCTCTCTCTGCGCCTGCTCCTGTGCAAAGAGCGTGTCGAGCTGTCTGACCTGAACCGAATTCTCTGCACGTTTTCTTGCGCTCTCCATCTCCCGCTCCCAGCCATTTTTCAGCTCCGGCGTCGCCAAAGCCTTAAATCTCTCACCGAGTCTCAAATCCGGGTCGAGCCTTGTCAGATAGTAAATCTTGCGCAAAATCTCCGGATTGCCATCAGCTGAATATGCGCGCTTATACGCCTCAAATGCCTTGTCATAGCGAAACATTCTCGCATAGCAGGAGCCAATGTTATTTCCGACACGTGAACGGAAGGATTCATTGACAACCTCGTCCGCCGGGAGTTCCAAAAGTTCCTGATAAATCTTGACCGCACGCCCGTACTGGCGCATCGAAAACAGCTCATCTGCCTTCATTCTGCGGTATTCTGCCGGATGTTTTCCGCGCAAATCCGTGATCTGCTGACGGTAATGCGCGACTTCCTGTGCCGTGTAATAATCGCTCTCCTGAAGAATCATCGGCAGAATCTCATCCGGATTCTCCCCACTCTTCATCCACTGGTCAATCTTGAGCGCGAGAAAGCCCTGTCCGAGTTCCTCCCGCATGAAATCAAGCAGGGATTCCCTGACAAAACCGTCGAGCACAAGCAGTGGATAATGGTAAATCACATAGGCCAGCTCCTGAGTGGAGGAGAGGCGCAGTCCCAGTTCCTCGGCATAGTAAGGATGGGTGACATGTTCCTGTCTACATAACAATAAACTCATATCATAACCTCTTGTCTGATCTGTACCCCGGAGGACGGGAAAAGTTCTCCGAGTCCCTGATCCTTTAAGATGACTTCCATCGTCTGTTCATCCGGAAACGAAATCTGCACCCGCACCTTCGTCGTCCGTTCTTCCCGCTTCGGAAATCCTTCCAGAAAAATCGAGACAGTCTTCCGGTTCGTCACATCCTGCGGAGTCACCACAAGATCAACGGTATTCTGATGGTCCGGAATCACATCCACGCTCGCGATACGGCTGTGCCAGCGGTCTCCGGCTGACGCAAGCACGACCGAAGTTTCCTGTCCCTTGCGGATGACATTCATCGAGATCGTCGTCTTCAAGCGTCCCTCACAGATCATCGTGTACGGGAACAATGTTTTCTCCTGATTCATGTCCTTTGCACAGTAGGATGCTCCTCTCGCAAACAGAGCCGTCTCCATATAGACTCTGCGTTTCATGCAGACCATATTCATGAATTCCGGCGCCCAATCGCGCTTTAAAAATCCCTTTCCTGCAAGAAAGATTGCAGAATACGCTTTTTTCTGCATCATCCGCTCTCCGCACGAGCAGACAATCTTGTCCGCCAGACGCTTTCCTGAGGCAGTCGCGAGAATATCAAGACGAAAACTCTCCTCGAGCTCCTCGTAATCTGCCATGACAATCGTCTGATTCGTCGTCTTCTGCACTTTCATCTCATAATAGCGGAATCCCTCATCGGAGAGGTCAAACATTCCTGTCGTCCCCATCCAGATCTCGCGCTTCTGGCTGACCATGTAGTACAGAAAACTCTCGGCATGGCTGATCATGTCGATCCGCTCTGCGGGAATTCCAAGCCGGTCTGCACACGATTCGAGAATCTCAAGCATCTTGGAATCGTATCGGCGCACAGCAACGACAATGCGGTCAACCGTCTCCTTCTTCGTCTCCGCCCGGATCATTTTCAAAATCTCCTCGAGAAAATGTCCGAGAATTTCTTTTCCCGTATAACGGACATCTCCGACTGTCGAAGACTCTCCCTTTAATGCACGGCTCACGAGCTTGTCGAGAATCACGCCGTCGCCATTTAAGGTGTGCGTATAGGCATCTTCTCCGACATACCAGCTATCCGCCGTTCTGTTCTTGCAGATCACGGACGGAAGCGACCAGATCTTTTCCTCATCCGCACAGCTGACCTGCGTATATTCATCGCATAAATCGATGCCAACAATCAGTCCGTCCATACAACCCTTATCCTTTCTCTCACTTTTACAGTCACAGTTCGCAGTCGCCTGTTTTTCTATTGCGCCCATTACATCAGCCCAAACAACTCTTCCATGACTGCACTATCCGTGAGATATTTTTTCATCTTATCTTTCAGTGTGCCCTCTTCCTTCAGAGACAGGCAAAGTCCCATCTCATTGAGGGAGGCAAAACGATTTCCCGCTGAACTTGTCATCTCAATGTCGCAGGAAATGCTTCCCTCGTCCACGAGAACACGCTTTCCATCTTTCCGGTCGTAAACCTGATACTCCAAAAGCTCTCCCTCAAACAGAACTTTCTGGTGCACATAGATTCCCGGATATACCTTTCGCAGCTCCTCCGGCGCATACTGTTCCTCATCCGGAAGCACTCTCGCCATCAGCTCCGGTCGGCTGTCCCGATCGCCGTGATACTCGACAATCACTTTGTCCATAATTCCATCCGGCATCGGCATCAGGCGTCCGAGATCATGGAACCATGCAAAGACTCTTCCCTCTGAAATCAAAAGATCGACAATTTTTCTCGCAAGCTCCTTCTGCTCCTCACTCAGGGTCTTCATGCTCGCATAGTGACGACAGAGCGCCAGCAGGTAGATTGTCGGAACCCGGCTCTTATCCTCCGCCTTGTTCATCACGCGCTCAAGATAGTCAAAAACACGTCCCGAACCAATCTTCTCGTGCAGGAAATAGTCCACCGACTTCGTCGTAAAGTAGGCGCGCACGACAAGCTCACTCGTTGCCTTGCCATCCACATACCAGTCGAAGACCTGATCGAGACGGTCAGTTTCCCCGCTGAACATCATCTGGGCGAGCAGACGCTCCGGCAGATCGTAGAGTGCAATATGGTCGCGGACGCTCTGGCTGAGCACCTTAAACATCTGCTTCGTCGAGCCGTTAAAGTACTCACAGAGATAGTCGAGAACGGCATCGTCGTAACGTCCCTCTGAGAACAGCTTGCAAGCGAGCAATACCAGACGGTCATCGCGTCCCGAGATCTCCTTCAAAATCATGCCGGAACAGAGCTTTAAGAGTCGCGCACTGCGAACACTCTCCCAACCGTAAGTGCACATGATGTCAAATGCATCCCGGTAATAACCCTGCCACGTCAGAATCTCACAGATCTGTCCGCGCTCCGCATTGTTCATTTTCGTCAAATCAAGGCGGGCGAGATACTCCACATCATCCGGAAGCTCCCCGGCATCGCTCTCGATCATGCGCTGATCGTACTCGAGAATTCTTGAGAGCACTCTGCGACGAAACAGCAGGTTAAATCTCATCTCCTCGGATGCCTCTCTGAGACGGATCAGCTGTCCGTCATCGAAAATGCCATTCTCAACGATCAACCTGCACTCCTGAAGGCGAAGCATCGGATGCTCCGGGAATACCTCATAACAGCGGGCTTCGAGCTCCCTCTCCTCCTTGTGCGCCATCGCCGGAAGTTTCTTGAACGGAAGGTTTGCATAGCGATTTCCGTACTCATCCTGAAACAGCAGAACCGGATTCTCGGAAAACAGCGGAACATACGCTGTCCCATCTTTGATTGGAAATGCATCCTGTCCCTCGGTCTCGCCACTGCACACAACAACGTAGCGGATCGACGGATTATTAATCTGAATCCGATAAGAGCGAAGGACAGACGGAAGCACTCTTGCGACCTTCTCGTCGATCATCTCCTTGTAGAGCATGTGCTCGTACAAAACGGCAATCCGGCTGTTGATCCGCGACTTGAGAAGCTGATCCATCGCGAACTTTTCCATATCGCGCTCATACTTTTTGTAAAGCTCGGATTCCGGATTCATGTAACGCAAAATATTCACATACAGCGAAGCTCTGCTGTCCTCATCTAAACTCTTCTCGTAAGAGAAATAGAGAAGCACCTCTCTCGGAAGCAGGTAGGCGTAATCCTCCGGAAGCGAATAGAGGTAATACTCATAAAGCCTGGTCAGGCTGACTCCCTCCTTGAGTGCTCTCTGATACCATGAAAAATAGCGCTTATCCCGACAGTCACTGCGAATCAGGACTCCACAGAGCGCGGAGAGCAGCTCCTTATTCTCATATTTCTCATAAAGCGCCCTGAGCATCCGGTAGTGAAGAACACGGTGCGGTCTCACAGTCACGGAGAGCTGAGCAATCCGCTTTGCAAGCTCCTCACTGATCAGCCCACGCCTTGCTCCAAAGCTCATCACCTGCATCTCAAACTCATCGAGACGGCGAAGCAATTTCACATCCTCCTCAAAAATTTTGAGTGCCTGCACATACATCCACGGGCTTGTACATCCCTGCGCAAACAGTGTGTGCATCTCATCGAGAGTTCCCGCCGGGTTCATTGCCTGATCCGGATCAATCAGGAGCTGAATCAGGTAGAGGTATCCTCTCGCCATCGCCTTCTTCTCGATCGATTCATTCTGTCTGACAAGACGAAGCAGTCCCTCTCTCTGTCCCGGTTTCTGCTGAATCCGGTAGAGCAGGTACTGAAAATACGAATACATCACCCGATCGTCCATGCGCTGACTGTTGACCTGTGCACGGCAGGACTCGAGAAGTGCCATCGCATGCTCTCTCTCCCCGCTCACCACATAGAGTTCTGCAAGACAGAGTGCATTTCTCGCATTCTCCCCTTCGGTCTCTCTCTGAACTTCGAGTTCCTGTTTCAGCTTCCCGGCAAGTGCCTGACGACGTTTTCCGGAGACTGTCTCATACTCCAGTCTCATCTTCAGATAACGAGAGATCGATTTCTTACGCCCTTTTTGTCTCGGTTCTGCGCTCTCGTCCTCTCCGACTGCCTCGATCGGAACATCGAACTGCTGGCGGATTGTTCGCACATGGATCACACCGAGATTCTTCCCGCGGTGAAGTCGTCCCGGATTGATTGCAAACGAGACCATACAGCTCTGATCCTTGAAATCCTTTCGCTCAAAGCTCTTTCTCGGAAGCTCTAAAAAATCTCCCTCCGCCATGACCTCGATCGAGACAGCACCCCAGGTACCTGCCTTAATCTCAAGAAGATCCATACGGATGTCGGAAAGTCCCTCATAGCGTCTCGCCCTCGTGTCCACACTCAGGCTGACCGGCTTTTTTGCGCCCTGAACAACAAGGAACTCCTCAAGCTGATTCTGACGGTTTGGTCGCCCCTTAAGACCGTCATAGAGCGCACGCACACGCAGATCCTGCATAAATGGTGCCTCTGCAAAATCCTGGTACTCAAACAGTCTCAGTGCAAGCTCCTGATCCCGGTGAACGAGCTCCGCCAAATCCCCTGCCGTCTGAAGCCCGTCAAGAACTTTTCCCGACACACCGATATCTACGGAGAAAGAAAAAGGCACCTTTCTCTCTCCCCCATTGGTTACAAGATAAAAAGCACCCGAAATCACATCATCCTTTGACAGGTTTCTTCCATCAATCTCATAAGTGATGTGATTGCGATTGCCTCCAAATGCTTCCTTATGAATCCGGACGCGGGGATTGGAAGAATATACCAGTCCCTTGATAAAACGTCCCTGAAGATCCGTCACATACAGTTCTTTTTTCGTCAGCTCTCCAGCCTGTATCGCTTCTTCCACGGACTCCGGAACAACATTCACCTGTAATACATCTGTATCTACAATTCCCCGCGCCAGACGGTTAATTTTCTCTCTCATCGTATCTCCCGCAAACTCCGGAGTTTTATGCCGTCTCCTGACTTTTCTCTTTTAAGTCTTCCAAAATCTTTTAAAGATCTTTCAGGGATATTTCAGAAATTTCGACAAACTCCTACATTAATCTTCCCTATATTATCATATTTTTACTTGATTTAAAAGGATTAAATTGTTATGATTAAGAAATTAAGAAAAAAGAAAAAATCTAGGCAGGCATACAAATACTGCTTTACGGAAAGAGGCTAATCATGATGTTATCGGAACCGATGACTTTATACAAACTTATGAATCTCTACATGCTCCGGCAGGTCAGCTTTCCACTGACAAACGCACAGCTGACTGACTTTTTTTTACAGCATGAATACACCAGTTATTTTACGCTCCAGCAGGCACTCAAGGAGCTTCAGGAGTCCGGACTTGTTCGCACAGAGTCCACGCACAACACGACCCGCTACATGATCACGAAAGAGGGCGAGGAGACGTTAAGTTTTTTTGGAAAGAACATTTCCCCGGCGATCGTCGAGGATATGGATCACTACCTGAAAGAGAACCGTCTGCGCATGAGAAATGAGGTCGGCGTTGTCTCCGACTACTTTAAGTCCACGAGTCAGGACTACACCGTCCACTGCGAAGTGCGTGAGGGCAAAAGCACGCTGATTGATTTAAGCATCTCTGTGCCGGACCGCGAGCAGGCGGAGGATATGTGTGCGCGATGGAAGGACAAGAGCCAGACGATCTACGCCTATATCATGAAAACGCTGATGGGAAGCGGAGAAGACTCGGAAAATTAAGATACGATTGATTTTTCAAAATTCAGGGGACAGCCATCTTAACTGTCCCCTGTTTCTGTTTCTTGCAGTTTCTTTTTTTATTTTGCTTCGGTTCAGATTTCCTATTCTTATCTCTTACTCTTCGTAACCGTTCGGGTTGTTCTTCTGCCAACGCCAGGAATCCTCGCACATCTCCTTGATTCCGTTCTTTGCCTTCCAGCCAAGCTCACGCTCTGCCTTGCTCGGATCACAGTAGCATGCCGGAACATCTCCTGCACGGCGATCCTTGAAGACATAGTTGACTTTGAGGTTGTTTGCTTCCTCAAATGCATGAATCACATCGAGTACGCTGTATCCAACGCCGGTTCCGAGGTTGTAAATCCAGACACCGCCCTGCTCCTTGCTCATCTTGTCGAGAGCCTTCACATGACCGTCTGCAAGGTCTACAACATGGATGTAGTCACGAACACAGGTGCCATCCGGGGTGTTGTAATCGTTTCCGAATACGCCGAGGCACTCGAGCTTTCCTACTGCAACCTGGGTTACATATGGAAGCAGGTTGTTCGGGATTCCCTTCGGATTCTCGCCGATACGTCCGGACTTGTGTGCTCCGATCGGGTTGAAGTAACGAAGAAGCATAACCTTCCACTCCGGATCTGCGGTGTGAAGATCGGTCAAAATCTGCTCAAGCATACCCTTCGTGCGTCCGTAAGGATTCGTAATCTCACCCTTCGGGCACTCCTCGGTGATCGGGATGAATGCCGGATCTCCGTATACGGTTGCGGAAGAACTGAACACGATATTCTTCACTCCGTGACGGCGCATCACATCACACAGGATCAGGGTTCCGGTGATATTGTTGTGATAATACTCCAATGGCTTGTATACAGACTCACCAACTGCCTTCAGACCTGCAAAATGAATGACTGCATCAATCTTCTCATTCTGGAAGATGTGCTCAAGTGCCGGCTCGTCCAGAAGATCTGCCTCATAGAATGTTACCGGCTTTCCGGTAATCTCCTCCACACGCTTTAATGACTCCTTGCAGGAATTGCACAGGTTGTCAACCACTACCACCTCGTAGCCCGCATTCAACAGTTCCACACAGGTATGACTTCCAATATATCCGGCTCCGCCTGTTACCAAAATAGTAGCCATAATGTCCTCCTCTTTGCTGTTCTCAAAAATACTGAGATTTCATGAGATTAATAATAACTCTGTTTTTTATTATAAATGGAGAATCCAAGAAAAACAATGATATTTTCTTCTGAATTCGTTCAACTTTTATCGAAGTTTTTCTATTTCTTCTTTCTTCACGTTTTCTGCGCAAAATTTGAGGAGGAATTCCTTCCCCCTCGATTTACAAATCAATCTAATTTTACCTGTTCTCATCTGATTTTATCTGGCAGAAATTTTTTCTGCGCACAGAAAAGCCCGCATTTTCAGCACCGCCTTCTTCTCGATTCTCGATACATAGGAGCGAGAAATTCCCAAGTGCTTTGCAATCTCCCTCTGCGTCCACGCCCGTTTTCCCAAGAGACCATATCGCATACTGATGACCGTCTTCTCCTGCTCGCTCAAGCAGGTCTCAAATGCTTCATAAAGCTCCCTGACGTCCTGATCAAGAATGATCTCTTCCAGGAAATCCTTGTTTTCCGCCTGCACCACGTCCACAAGCGAGATTGCCTCCCCATCTTTATCAAGACCAATCGGCTCGAACAGCGAGACCTCCCGGCTGTACTTCTTTCCCGCGCGCAAGAGCATAAGGATCTCGTTCTCAATGCACTTTGCCGAGTATGTCGCCAGTTTCGAACCCCGCTCCGGATGAAACGTATTCACCGCCTTGATCAGACCGATCGTCCCCACCGACAGAAGATCCTCCGTCTCATAGTCTGTACTCTGATATTTTTTAACCACATGAGCCACAAGTCTCAAATTTCGTTCAATCAGGATATTGCGTGCCTCCCGATCTCCCTCTCTCAAGCGTTTCAGGCAGGCACGTTCTTCTTCAGGTGTCAAAGGCTTTGGAAATGTCTGCACAGAAAAAGCCACCCTGAAGCTTACTCATGATAATGTATGCTTCGGTGGCTTTTCCAGTGCATCTTCGGCTTTTCCGAATTTGCGGTTTACTTTTATATTTTTATGTTTTTTCCAATCTTATATTCGAGTCTATAAAAGACAACCGACAACAGTGAACTACCCCGGCTTAAATCGAATATTCCCTGAGAACCAGCTCTGTAATTCCAGGGTTCTCCCCCTAGGTCACTCCGTTTTTCCTGATGGGAATGAGAATGTGCTATGCACCAAAGCACGTTCTCATTCTCTTTGCTCATTTTCTACGATTCCACATCCGTCTTCACAGGAAATCTCTTCCGTAGAAAACTGGATTCTTCCTCCGTCCTTGTTGTATTTGACTGCATTTCCTGCGACATTCTGCAAGATCTGCTTGAGATGGAGCGGACTTCCGATCAGGTGATTTTCCGATGTCAAGTAAAGGCTTTCGAACTTGATTATTGAACTTGATTATTCATTGACTGCACGGCAGATTGCAGAAAGCAGTTCGTCATATGTCTCATATGCCGGAAGCTCCGGATGATCCTTCTTGATCTGCTCGGTGCTCCGGAATAAAAATCCTGCCTTGCTCGCCTCGATCATGCCGAGATCGTTGTAGCTGTCTCCACTTGCAATCGTCTCAAAACCGATCGACTGGAGTGCCTTCACGGTCGAATACTTGGAATTTTCAATTCTCATCTTAAATCCGGTGATCTCTCCATTCTCTGCGACTTCGAGAGAGTTGCAGAAAATCGTCGGCCAGCCGAGCTTCTTCATCAGCGGTTTTGCAAACTGTGTGAACGTGTCACTGATGATGATCACCTGTCCCATCTCGCGCAGTTCATCGAGGAACTCTCTTGCACCCGGCATCGGGTCAATCTTCGCGATCGTCTCTTGAATCTCCTTAAGTCCAAGACCATGCTCTTTGAGGATTCCCAGTCTCCACTTCATCAGTTTGTCGTAATCCGGCTCATCTCTCGTGGTGCGCTTCAACTCCGGAATTCCGCTCGCCTCTGCAAATGCTACCCAGATCTCCGGTACCAGAACTCCCTCTAAATCCAAACAAGTAATGTACATGATTTTTCTCTCCTCCCGGCAAACGCCTGACAAAATGCCTGTATCTTATTTTTAATGATCTTAGCACAGGAGGCTGAATTTTTCCACCCTGTTTTTCCTCATTTTTCCGTGATTTCTTGTATTTTCTTATGTTTTCTTGTGTTTTTTTCACTTCTGTTACCTGTCAGGCGTTTCTTTATGTATTTTACAAACAGGAATGTAATTTTCTCTTTTTGTGCCGATAAAATGGGATTGATGGTTTTGCAAATTCGTTCTAAAATAGTAAGAAAAAAATTTTAAATAAATGATTGGAGATTTTTCGTATGAAAGAAGAACAGTTCCTGGACGACGGGCGAATCATCCGCACCGCCTCGATTGATGATTTGAATGCTGTCTCTGCAGTGGAGGCTGAATGTTTCCCTCCTGCCGAGGCAGCCTCAAAAGCAGATTTTGAACGCCGGATTCGCGCTTACGGCAACCATTTCTGGCTGATGTTTGAGAATGGACAACTCGTCTCTTTTGTGGATGGGATGGTCACAAATCAGGCAGATCTGACCGATGACCTCTATGAACACGCAGAACTCCACGATGAATCCGGCGACTGGCAGATGATCTTTGGTGTCAACACGATCCCTTCCTGCCGGAAAAAAGGATACGCCGGAGAATTGCTTCGTCAGGCAATCTCCGACGCAAAGGAACAGGGACGCAAAGGACTTGTGCTCACCTGCAAAGATAAATTGATTCCTTACTATTCCTCATTTGGATTTGAAAATGAGGGAATCTCGATGTCCGTACACGGCAATGTCGTGTGGTACCAGATGCGGTTGAAGTTTTAAATCAACTCTAATGTCTTTAATAAATATAACCAGAACGTCAACGAAAACGCACTTCCGCAGGTCGTCAATGCGACAATGCTTGAGGTGAGAATTCCGGCGTGTCCCATATTGCGCGCCATGACATAACTGCTGACCGTCGTACTTGAGCCAAGCATGACGAGAATCGCAATCAATTTTGCCTCCCGGAAGCCGAAGAAGACTGCCACGGGAAGAAAGATCGCGCAGAGTCCAAATAGTTTCATAAAACTGCCAAGGAATGCCGATCCCATTCCACGTTTTGCCTGTTTCCAGTCAAATCCGGCTCCCATCGCCATAAGTCCGAGCGGAGTTGCCATTCCGCCAAGAGTATTGACTGTCTTTAGCATGATTGCTGGCATCGGGATCTTGAGTACTGACCACAGGGCTCCGAAAAAAATTCCCAGAATAATCGGGTTTGTCGCAATTCCGCGAAGAGTCTTTTTAAGCAGGGTCGGATCACTCATCCCACTCTGTCCCGGACGCATAAAGGAGAGAACCACCACCGCCATCACATTGTAGAGCGGGACACTTCCGACAATCATCAGCGGTGCCATTCCCGATGTGCCATAAATATTTTTGATAAACGCAATTCCAAGAATCGCTGCGCTGCTTCGATATGATCCCTGCACAAATTCTCCTCGAATCGAGGAATCCTTGAGTGTCAGCGAGATCAGATAAACAATTGTGATGCTTAAAAGTGTTGTGCCAAAACAGAACACGACAAAGCGTGTATCCCAGACAGAGGTAAAATCTTCCACTGCGAGGTCGCCAAACAGCAAAACGGGCAATGCTGCCTTAAACACAAACTGGTTGAGACCGCCGATCAGCTCCCCCTTGATCAGCCCAACGCGACGAAAAAAAACGCCCAAAACCATCAATAAAAAGATGGGAATTGTGGCGTTCAAACTAAAAATCAGATTTTCCATTTTTTCTCCTTCCGAGTACTCCCCAAAGCTACCCTGAACATTTGAGTTTTCACTCACAAAATCATTATCAGGGGTTCTTTTTATTCATACGGTTACGTCTTTTTATTTTGCCACCATTCACTCTCATTGTCAAATAAAATGGCATCCGAAAACTCTTTTCCAGTGTATTCAAATTGATTTTCCTTCTCTCTTGTGGTACACTAATTCTCATGCACAAAAGGTTAGGATTACTCATAAGTTCATCTATATCATGGAATTCAGGTACTCCGCCTTTTCTTGTGCTACATCCAGGTTATTTTTATAAATACAGAAGGGGTTATTATTATGCACAAACACAAGAGAAGTACCTTCTCCGGAAAGCTCGGCTTTGTCCTGTCTGCCGCCGGCGCTTCTGTGGGACTGGGAAACATATGGAGATTTCCATATCTGGCAGCAAAATATGGAGGCGGAATCTTTCTGCTCGTCTATATCATCCTTGCACTGACCTTCGGTTACTCCATCATCATCGCAGAGACCTCACTCGGACGCATGACAAAGAAAAGTCCGGTAGGTGCATTTCAGAGTTTTGGAAAATCAAAAGCTCGATCATTTGGCGGATGGATCAATGCAATCATTCCGATTCTGATTGTGCCGTACTATTCCGTCATTGGCGGATGGGTTATCAAATACCTGTTTGAGTATCTGAGAGGAAATGCGCAGACACTCGCTTCTGACGGATATTTCTCCAGCTTTATTTCCAACGGACTTTCCACGGAGATCTGTTTCATCGTATTTACGTTTTTTACCCTCGGCATCATCTATGCCGGTGTCCGAAACGGAATTGAGCGCGTTTCCAAATTCATGATGCCGATCCTGGTTGTACTGTCCGTCATCATTGCGATCTATTCCACGACGAGACCGGGTGCGCTTGATGGTGTGAAATACTTCCTCATCCCAAATGTCGCACATTTTTCGTGGATGACGGTTGTATCTGCGATGGGACAGATGTTCTACTCGCTCTCGATTGCAATGGGAATCCTGATTACCTTCGGTTCCTACATGAAAAAGGAGACTTCGATCGAGGATTCCACCCAGCACGTTGAGATTTTCGACACCGCAATCGCAATCATGGCTGGTCTGATGATCATTCCGGCAGTCTTTGCGTTCTCCGGTGGAGATCCTGACACGCTTCAGGCCGGACCGGCACTGATGTTCATCACAATTCCTAAGGTCTTTGCAAACATGGGATTTGGAACCGGAGTCGGTATCCTGTTCTTCCTGCTCGTCCTGTTTGCCGCAGTGACAAGTTCGATTGCACTGACGGAGAGTGCTGTCTCCACGTTTGAGGACGAACTTCACTGGAGTCGAAAGAAATCAACCGTATTTATGGGAATTATCATGATTCTTCTCGGCACACTCTCCTGCCTTGGATACGGACCGCTCGCAAATGTAACAATCATCGGCATGCAGTTTCTGGACTTTTTTGATTTCCTGACAAATTCGGTCATGATGCCGATCGCAGCGATTGCGACCTGCCTGTTCGTGTCAAGAGTCGTAGGTGTCGAAAAAATTGAGGAAGAGGTTACCTTGAATGGACAGCCCTTCCGCCGTAAAAAGATTTTCCTTTTCATGATCCGTTATCTGTGCCCGCTGTTTGCAGGAATCATTCTGATCAGCTCTGTGGCAAATGCATTTGGATGGATCTCGATGTAATAAAAACGGGGATACGACACAACGCTGTGTCGTATCCCCGTTTTTATATATGTGTAAGTATCTCAGCACATCACATCCTACACTTCGTCGATTGCATGTCCGATATCGTGGCGCATGTACTTGTTCTCAAACTCCACCCACTCTGTTGCCTGATAAGCATTCGCGCGAGCTTCTTTGAGGTCTTTGCCGAGTGCGGTCACGCCGAGCACTCGTCCTCCATTTGTCACAATGCGTCCGTTCTCATCGAACTTTGTACCGGAATGGAACGCATAGTAGCCCTCTGCATCCTTGAATTTCTCAAGACCGCTGATCGGGTAGCCCTTCTCGTAGTGCTCCGGATAACCGTCGGATGCAAGCATCACGCAAACCGCCGCATTATCCTCAAACTCCAGCTCCACCTGATCGAGAGTTCCATCGATGCATGCCTCAAACACTTCAAACAGATCGTTCTTCATGCGCGGAAGCACAACCTGGGTCTCCGGATCACCGAAACGTGCATTGTACTCGAGCACCTTTGGACCCTCCGCGGTCAGCATCAGTCCAAAGAAAATGATTCCCTTGAACTCTCTGCCCTCTGCTCTCATCGCATCAACCGTCGGCTGATAGATGTGTTCCCGACAGAATGCATCGACTTCCTCGGTGTAGAATGGGCTCGGAGAGAAGGTTCCCATACCACCGGTATTGAGTCCCTGATCGCCATCCTTCGCGCGCTTGTGATCCTGAGCGGAAGTCATGATGCGGATCGTCTTTCCATCCACAAAGGACAGAACCGAGACCTCGCGTCCGGTCATAAACTCCTCAACAACGATGCGGTTTCCGGCAGAACCGAACTGCTTGTCAAGCATCAGCGTCTTCACACCTGCCTTTGCCTCCTCGCGGTTCATGCAGATCAGCACACCTTTTCCGAGTGCAAGACCATCTGCCTTGAGTACGATCGGCATCTTAGCCGTCTCCAAATACTCGAGTGCGGACTCCGGCGTGTCGAAAGTCTCGTAAGTTGCCGTCGGAATGCCGTATTTCTTCATCAGATCTTTCGAGAATGCCTTCGATCCCTCGAGAATCGCTGCGTTTGCTCTCGGTCCGAATGCGCGCAGTCCGGCTTTCTCAAGCACATCGATCGCGCCACCTGCAAGCGGATCATCCGGTGCGACAACTGTCAGATCCACCTCATGCTCCTTTGCAAACTCTGCGAGCTTGTCAAACTCCATCACACCGATATTTACGCACTCTGCAAGCTCTGCAATTCCTGCATTGCCCGGTGCACAGTAAATCTTATCTACTTTCGGGCTCTCTGCCAGTTTCCACACAATTGCGTGCTCTCTGCCACCGCCACCAACAACCAGAACTTTCATTCTGTGTCCTCCCGTCTGTATGTTCTACCTATTATATATTTTACCTGTATGTTCTTTTTATATATTCGATCTATACGTTTGATTTTGATCTATACGCTCGATCTGTATATCCTATTTCACTTTTCCGTTTGCTATCAGATCAATCGCCTTCGGCAGAATCACCCACTCTGCCTGCTCCATGACTCTGCGCTGTAAAATCTCAGGCGTATCGCCCTCTTCTACCTCGACCGCCTTCTGCAAAATAATCGGGCCGGTGTCCATTCCACCATCCACAAAGTGAACCGTCGCTCCGGTCACCTTGACTCCGCGCGCAAGAGCCGCTTCATGCACTTTCAGTCCATAATAGCCGACTCCGCAGAAGGACGGAATCAGGGACGGATGAATGTTGATGATCCGATGCTGGTACTTCTCGACCATCTTCTCCGGAATCTTCACGAGAAAACCGGCAAGAACAATCAGGTCAAGGTTGCATGCATCGACCTGCTCAAGCAGAGCTTCGTTGAATGCCTCGCGCGTCTCAAACTGCTTCGGGGAGATGCAGATTGCAGGTATTCCATGTTTCTTTGCACGCTCTAAGGCATAGGCATTCGGATTGTTGCTGATTACGGTCACAACCTCAGCATTCGTGACTTTTCCGCTGTCCACCGCATCCAGAATTGCCTGGAGGTTCGTTCCACCTCCGGAAACCATTACTCCGACTCTCAGCATAAGGTCACTCCCTTTTCGCCATCCTCGATCGAACCGATCACATACGGGGTATCTCCGGTCTCACGGATTGCGCTCATCGCCTTGTCTACTTCTGCCGGATCTACTGCAACGATCATTCCGATACCCATATTGAAGGTGTTGTACATCATCTCTTCTGCGACATCGCCCTTCTTTGCAAGCATTCCAAAGATCGGCGGAACCGGATAGCTGTCCTTCTTGATCACTGCACGGGTACCTTCCTTGAGCATACGCGGTACATTCTCATAGAAACCGCCACCTGTGATATGACTGCAAGCCTTGACTTTCACACCAGCCTTCTTCACGCTCTTGAGTGCCTTCACATAGATTCTTGTCGGTGCAAGCAGAGCCTCACCGAGGGTCTTGCCAAGCTCGTCGTAGTAAGTGTCAAGACCTTCCTTCGTCATCTCGTTCTCAAATACCTTACGAACCAGAGAGAAACCATTGGAGTGAACACCGGTGGAAGCCATACCGATCAGCACATCGCCAGCCTTCAACTGCTCGCCGGTAATCATCTCTTTCTTATCGCAGACACCAACTGCAAAACCAGCCAGATCGTAGTCCTCCTCCGGCATCAGACCCGGATGCTCCGCAGTCTCACCACCGATCAGAGCTGCCTCAGACTGGAGACATCCCTCTGCCACACCTTTTACGATGTCTGCAATCTTCTCTGGATAGTTCTTGCCACATGCGATGTAGTCGAGGAAGAACAGAGGCTCACCGCCTGCACATGCGATATCGTTCACGCACATTGCTACGGCATCGATACCGATCGTATCATGCTTGTCCATGATGATTGCAAGTTTTACCTTCGTACCACATCCATCCGTTCCGGACAGCAGAACCGGCTCTTCCATCTCCTTGATCTTTGCGAGGGAAAATGCTCCGGAAAATCCGCCGAGACCGCCTAATACTTCCTCACGCATGGTTTTCTTTACATGCTCTTTCATCAGCTCTACTGACTTGTAACCTGCTTCGATATCCACTCCGGCTTTCTTATAATCCATCTTTTTCTCCGTTCTGTCGCCCGATCCGCGACTGTGTTTTCTACATGTTTTTTAGAATAAATGTGACTGTTCAGTACCTTCACACTCACGAATTTCTTACATCTGTGCCAGATATTCCTTGTAACCGATGTTCTCGAGCTTCTCTGCCTTCTTCACAACATCGTTCTTTAAGTTCTCTGCATATGCCTTTACTTTCTCGAGGAGAGCCTCATCAGACATTGCAAGCATCTTCGCTGCAAGAATTCCTGCATTTGCACCGCCGTTGATTGCCACGGTTGCAACCGGAATTCCGGACGGCATCTGCACGATCGAATAGAGAGAATCCACTCCGCCAAGATCGGAAGTCTTCATCGGAATTCCGATAACCGGAAGGGAGAAGAGTGCTGCGCACATACCCGGAAGATGAGCTGCCTTTCCGGCACCTGCGATAATCACCTTGATTCCTTTTCCCTCTGCGGACTTTGCCCAGTCAAAAAATACATCCGGCTCACGGTGTGCAGAAATAATCGTCATCTCATAATCAATTCCAAACTTGTCCAGAATCTCTGCTGCCTTTGCCATAATCGGCATATCAGAGTCGCTTCCCATCACAATTCCTACTTTTGCCATTGTAAGCTCTCCTTTATTATTATATTAGTAATTCTTATAATTAGTGCTTGTAAATGAATTATTACTTATCAATATCATAACTGATTTTTTTTACAACGTCAATAGGGAATGGGACGAAGTTTCCTATGAAAGAACAAAAAATGGAGTGAGCAGAACGAAAATTCTGTCTCACTCCCTCAAAAATTCTTCCTATCAGAATCTCTGAATTACTTCAAACTCACTATCACTGCGCATCCACTCTGAATTATACGATATCTGCAAGCGGGCAGATTTCGATACCCTCGCGCGCAAACGACTCGCGGATCTTTGCGACAAATGCAAGTGCACTTGCTCCATCTCCATGTACGCAGATCGAATCTGCCTTCAGGGAGATGTCCCTTCCGGTGATTGCCTGAACCTTCTGCTCCTTGACCATGCGGATCACGCGTGCAATCGCCTCATTCTCATCGGTGATCATTGCGCCCTCTTTCGTTCTTGCCACGAGCGTTCCGTCCTCCTCATAGGCACGGTCTGCAAAAACCTCAGATGCGGTGCGCAGTCCGCAGTCCTGTCCTGCACGGATCATCTCACTTCCTGCAAGTGCCATCAGAATCAGCTTCGGGTTGTACTCTGCAATTGCCTCACAGATTCCCTTTGCGAGCTTGTAATCCTTTGCTGCCATGTTATAGAAAGCGCCATGCGGTTTTACATGTTGCATCTCCACACCGGATGCCTTACAGAATGCATCCAGAGCGCCAATCTGGTAAAGGGTGTAGGCCTTCGCCTCCGCCGGAGAGACATTCATGTTTCGACGGCCGAATCCCATCAGATCCGGATATCCCGGATGTGCTCCGACACGGATGCCTGCCTCCTTTGCCATCTCAATCGTCTTCTTCATCACAACCGGATCGGATGCATGAAATCCACATGCCACGTTTGCAGATGTGATTAACGGAATCACCTTGTCATCCATTCCGAGTGTATAACGTCCAAAGCTCTCTCCAAGATCGCTGTTCAAATCTACACGATACATTGTCTTCTCCTCCCGTCTTCCCTGGCCTATATCTATACATATCATACCAGCGCCATCTTTATTTGATATGCATGGCATTCTCGATAAATCCGGTATCTGCCTTTCCTTCTGCAAAAATCGGATGTCTCATAATCTGATACTGGAAATCCAGATTCGTCTCCACACCGATCACAAGCATCTCATTGAGTGCAGAGCGCATCTTCATCAGCGCCGCCTCTCTCGTCGGAGCATGCACGATCACCTTTGCGATCATCGAGTCGTACTCGGACGGAATCCGGTATCCGGTGTAAAGTCCGGTATCAACGCGAACTCCATTTCCTGCCGGAAGATGAAGGTGTCTGACAACACCCGGGCTCGGCATAAAGTTCTTCTCCGGGATCTCCGCATTGATTCTGCACTCGATCGCATGACCTCTCGGGCGCACATCCTCCTGCGTAAAGCTCAGTGGTTCTCCCATTGCCACACGGATCTGCTCGATAATCAGATCAGTTCCGGTCACCATCTCCGTAACACCGTGCTCAACCTGGATTCTCGTATTCATCTCCATGAAATAGAAGTGCCCCTTCGGATCAACGATGAATTCGATTGTTCCGGCATTCGTGTAGCCAACCGTCTTTGCTGCAAGAATCGCATACTTGTTCATCTCTGCACGCATCTCATCGCTTACTGCCGGGGACGGGGATTCCTCAATCAGCTTCTGGTGATTTCTCTGCACGGAACAGTCTCTGTCTCCGAGAGCAACCACATTTCCGAACGAATCTGCCATGATCTGAATCTCAACATGGCGCGGATTCTGTATATAACGTTCAATGTACATCGTATCGTCACCGAATGCATTTGCAGACTCTCTCTGTGCCATTCCAAACTGGAACTCAAACTCGTCCTCATTCTCAGCGACACGCATGCCCTTTCCGCCACCACCGGAGGAAGCCTTGATCATCACCGGATAACCGATCTCTTTCGCCAGCTTCTTTCCGACCTCAGCGTCATAGACCGGCTCTCTCGTTCCCGGAACAACCGGAACACCTGCATCCATCATTGTCTTTCTCGCATGGGACTTGTTTCCCATACGATCGATGACATCTGCCTCCGGACCGATGAACGCAATGCCATTTTCCTTGCATCGGCGCACAAATTCACTGTTCTCTGACAGGAATCCATAGCCCGGATGAATCGCATCCGCACCCATGTTTTTTGCTGCCATAATAATCTGATCCATGTTCAGATAGTTGTTTTTCGCAGGTCCCTCACCGATACAGATTCTCTGATCCGCGAGCTGGACATGAAGACTGTCCTGATCTTCCTTTGAATACACCGCAACACTGCGGATTCCCATATTTCTGCACGCCCGGATGATGCGGACCGCAATCTCGCCTCGATTGGCAATCAGTATTTTTTCAAACATCGTCCGCTCCTCCCCGCTCTTATAATTTCCTTACACGGAACAGTGGCTGACCGTATTCTACTTTCTGCTCGTTGCTCACAAGAACAGCCTCGATCTCGCAGTCATAGTCGCACTGGATCTCATTCATCAGTTTCATTGCCTCAAGAATACATACCGTCTGACCATTCTTCACGCGATCTCCGACTTTTACAAATGCCGGAACGTCCGGCGCAGATGCTGAGTAAAACGTACCGACGATCGGAGCGAGGATCAGCTCGATGTCATCTGCCTCCTCTTCCTTTGTCTCTGCGGTCGGCTGTGCAGTTGCCGGAACCGGAGTCGGCGCAATTCCGGTCGTCACTACCGGCGGATGAGTCAGCTTGCTCATCGTAATCTTTGTATCGCCATCCTTGATCGAAAACTCCGTCAGGGAAGAATTCTCAATAATTTTTACCAGTCCTTCAATCTTCTCTAAATCCATATGAACAATCTCCTTATCCCTATTTTTCATCGATGTTCTGAAATCGCAAAATGACTTAAATAAATTCCCATCTTTAAATCTTTAATCAGCAAAGAGTCTTCTCAGGCGCTTTGCAACCTGTCTGCACTCGAGAACTTCCTTACACGGCTTGTGGATCTGCATGCGCATAGCGGCAAGCTCTTTCTCTTCCTCCTGATACAGATGCTGTGCTTCCTCAACCGAAACCTCCTGAAAACGAATCTTGTGATCCGTTTTTCTCTGTACCAGCTTCGGGATATCCACGCTGATCACGGTCGCAATCTTTGCATATCCGCCTGTCGTCTGGCGGTCTGCGAGCAGAATAATCGGCTTGCCGTGTGACGGAACCTGAATCGAACCGAGGGCAATTCCCTCTGAGATGATGTCGGATGTCGTCTTCGGCGCGATGAACGGTCCCTCGAGTCGGCAACCCATTCGGTCAAAATCACTCGTCACCGTGAACTCCTCGTTCAGGAAATTGCGGATTCCCTGCTTGCTGAACATATCGTTCTGCGGTCCCATGACCACGCGAAGAGTCACACTCTCCTGATCGAACTCATTGAGATTGAGCTTTCTTGAGAGGAAAAAAGGAAGGTAGTTTCTCTTGATTCGGAAACTGATGTAATCTCCCTCCATCAGCTTTCTTCCCTTGAAACCACCGATCTTACTCTTTAAGCTCGTGCATCGGCTTCCCATGACTACCGGGATTTTTAAATAACCGGAAAAGGCGATGTAACCACGGCTTCCGGTTCTTGCACTTCCAAATTTCAGGATGTCTCCCTTATTCATATAGAGGGCGGTGTACATCGGCACCGGCTCTCCGTTTACTTCCGGATGGAAATCTCCTCCTGTGATCGCGATGATCGAAGCAGAGGTGAATTCCAGGGTCGGACCGATCAGAGTGAACTCCAAAACGGCCTCATTCTCCGGATTATCAATCAGAAGATTTGCTATTTTAAATGACCGGACATCCATAACGCCCGAAACGCCGAATCCCTGGCTCTGGTATCCCGTTCTTCCGAGATCCTGAACGGTTGTGAGCAGTCCGGCTTTTAAGATACGGATTCCCATATTACACCTCACCTTCGCGAACGGTACACTCATATTCTCCCCGCTCGACCAGTTCCTTTATTCGCAGATATTCTTCCTCGTCCACCGGAACGAATCGAATGTAATCACCAGCTTCCACAAGAATCGGAACTTCGCGCTCCGGATCGTAGGTCTTCACCGGAGTCATTCCCATCAACTGCCAGCCACCCGGTGAATCCATCGGATAAATACCGGTCTGAGAACCACCGATTCCGACGCTTCCCGCGTCAATCTTGATTCTCGGGGTTGCCAGTCGCGGAGTGTGAAGGCGTTCATCGAGTCCGCCGAGGTAACAGAATCCCGGAAGAAATCCGAGCATATAGATCAGATAATCCTTCGAGCTGTGCAGGGCGATGACTTCCTCCTCCGTCATTCCCGCATGCTCTGCGATGTATGCCAGATCCGGACCATACTTTCCGCCATAACAAACCGGAATCTCGAAGACTTTCTTCTTTTCATCTCCTGCCTTCGTCTCCACTTTCAGAAGTTTTCTCATTCGCTTTGTGATCTCGCTGTAAGAGATTACACGCGGATCGTAGTTGATCAACAGAGAGCAGAATGCCGGAATCACATCGAGAACACCCTCAATGTGCTGTTCTCTCATCAGCTGAACCGTCGCCTTGATTCTCTGGTTGATCTCTGGGCTGATCTCATTTCCAAACTGAATCAACAGGGAACTGTCACCTGCTGTCAGAATACTGATTTCACTCATGCCAAGAATCTCCTTCTTTCATTTAAAAAGGTCTTTTGAATAATCAATTTTTAGATGAATTGTTTTTAATGAATCGGAAAATGGACACAGCCACAAAACTGCGCCCATTTCCATCAATTTCTCAAATTAGAACAGACCGCCCATCTTCGTCACGAAGGTCGGAATTCCCATGTATGCGGATAAGATTACCACGATAATTCCAAGAACCAGAAGGATCGTCGGATGATGATAATCTTCTCCCATGATCGACTTCATCTGGGAAGCGATCAGGCAGATACCAAGGGTGATCGGAAGGATCAGTCCGTTGAATGCACCTGCGACAACCAGAAGAGTTGCCGGATTTCCAAGAACAACCATGATTGCTGTGGAAACCACGATGAACGCGATGATGACTGCATTCTCATTCTTCTCAATCGATTTGCTGAAGGTCTTTAAGAAGGAAACAGAGGTGTAAGCTGCACCGATGATCGAGGTAACTGCTGCACACAGAAGAACCAGTCCTGCGAAACGGTAACCGAGCTCACCTGCACCCTGACGGAATGCACTTGCTGCCGGGTTGGAAGCATCAAGCTCTGCGCCCTTTGCAACAACACCGAGAACTGCGAGGAAAAGGAAGATACGAACAACGGTTGCAATCAGCATACCCATTACAGAACTTCTGTTTACCTCGTTCAGATTTTCTTTACCGGTGATACCGGCATCGATCAGTCTGTGTGCTCCTGCGAATGTTATGTAACCGCCGACGGTTCCGCCCATCAGGGTCAGGATTGCCGGGAACAACGGCTGAATACCGGTTGACGGTGCAAATGTATTTGTCACTGCCTCTCCTACCGGAGGCTTAACTACAATAATTACAATAAAGATAACCACAATCATGACTGCGCCGAGAACCTTGGTCAGCGTATCCATCGCTGCCTTTGCGTTCTTAAACAGGAATACCGCAATTGCGATTGCTCCTGCGATGATGTATCCAACCGTTGTCGGAACACCGAGCAGAGTGTTCAGTCCAAGTGCTCCACCACCGACGTTACCGATGTTGAAGACGAGACCACCGAGAACAACCATGAAGGCTACAAAATAACCCAGTCCCGGGAGAACCTTGTTTGCCACTTCCTGACCGCGCAGAGCCGTGATACAGAGAACACGCCAGATATTAATCTGTGCGATTGCCGCCAGAATAACCGATACCAAGATGACGAAGCCGAAACTTCCATGGTACTGACCCGTAAATGTGGATGTCTGAGTAAGGAAACCTGGTCCGATTGCAGATGTTGCCATCAAGAATGCTGCACCTAAAAGTGCGCCACCGCCTTTTTTCTTTTCACTCATATAAAGCCCTCCTGTCGGATAAAATTTTCATACAGGAAACGCATTCCCGCACGTTTTCTCTGTATGTGGAACTTTTCTTCCGCTAGAAATTTTCCTGGGATTTCCCGCGAAAGCCTTCATTTCACAGAGGATGCCACTCCTTTGGATCTATGAAATAAAAAATGGGCAGACGAATTACGCTTTCAAAGCATCTTCGCCTTCCCATTGGAACATAGTATACCCTACATTTCTGAAAATTGCAACCCAAATGTTTATTTTTTTCAAAAAGACCCCCTCTTTTTGCACTTTTTCACATAGTAAATGGGGCATTTCCTATTTGAAACTTATTTTTTCAAAGTCAATGCCCCGTTTTTTTTCATTTTTTTCCGGCTTTACAAAAGGTTTTTAATGAGTTTCCGTCATTCCGACAGATCCGACAAGATTTTGCATTTTACTCCTCTGCTTTCAGAATGATATCCTTAAGCTTTCTCTTCGGAACGTAGTGAACATCGTTCTCATCCCGGTAATAAGCAATGCTCTCACCCTCATCGATCTCCTTGAGTACAATCGTCTCCTTCGGCTCTCCGATTGCGACAACCAGCATCGGAACCAGATACTCCGGCAGTTTCAGTTCTTCCCTGATTCCTCCGGCATTAAAACTGCCGATCATGCATCCACCAAGTCCCTTCTCTGTCGCAGAGAGCAACATGGTCTGTGCGACAATTCCGACATCCTTCTGGTACGTATTCAGATTTGCGCCCAGACGAGTATCCTGACAGATCACAATAAATGCTGTCGGACACATCCCCGGATGCGGAAGTGTGAGATCCTTTAAAGCTCTCGCCCACTTCGTCTGCGCCTGAATCCGATCCACCTCTTCCTTCTTCCATGCAAGATAATAGCGAAACGGCTGTCCATTGATCGATGACGGGCAAAGTCTTGCACAGTCCACAAGGTCAGTCAGCTCCTCCTCCGTCACCTGTCTCTCCTCGTTGTAGCCACGGTAACTGCGGTTCTTTTTCAAAAGGTCCTTTAACATTGCGCTCTCTTCCTTTCTTTTCTCCAAGTGTTCCTCAACACTTTCTGTATACGATCCTACATCTTGGAGTCTCTGATTACTCCTCTTTATTCTAGCGCTTTTCCTATCACCTTGTCATCTCTTTTATATATAAAAAATATCGAACCCAAACAAAAATTGTTACTGTTCACGCATTGCGCAAACAGCAACGGATTTTGCCGATGCTTCGCATTCCAAATCGGCAAAATCTGCTACCACCACTGTATCATACGGCATTTTCAGTTCAGAAAATGCCTACCCGTGTACAGTAACCAAAAACTCCCTCCCGGCATTCATCAAATGCCAGAGAGGGAGTCTCTTTGTAAAGTTTGCAACACGTAAACTTCGCAATATAAAATTAAACTCAAATTCTTCTTACTCGTCCCAGTTGTGGTAAACAGCCTGAACGTCGTCGTCTGCATCCAGAAGATCCAGGATACGGTTCATGCGCTTGATATCATCCTCAGCGCTCAGCTCAACCCAGGTCTGCGGGATCATCGTGACATCAGCCTCCATCATCGGGATGCCCTCTTTCTCAAGAGCCTCGCGAACTGCACTGAAGTCCTCCGGAGCAGTGATCACCTCGAAGCTGTCCTCCTCCTCGGAGAAGTCCTCTGCGCCAGCATCCAGAGCCAGCATCATCAGCTCATCCGGATCCATCTCGCACTCTTCCTTATCAATCACGATCTGACCCTTCTTGTCGAACATGAAGGATACGCTTCCCTGTGCGCCTACATTTCCGCCACCCTTGGTAAATGCGCTTCTCACATTTGCTGCGGTACGGTTCTTGTTGTCGGTCAGGGTATCTACGATGATTGCAACACCGTTCGGGCCGTAACCTTCGTAGGTCAGTACCTCATAGTTTACAGAGTTTGCATCGCCGGCAGCTTTCTTGATTCCGCGGTCGATGGTATCGTTGGGCATGTTGTTTGCCTTTGCCTTCGCAATTACATCACGCAGTTTGCTGTTGTTAGCCGGGTCTGGACCGCCCTCTTTTACAGCTACAGCGATCTCACGTCCGATTACGGTAAATACTTTACCCTTAGCAGCGTCGTTTCTCTCTTTTTTGTGCTTGATATTGGCAAATTTAGAATGTCCTGACATAAAATAACAGCTCCTTATCTATCTTTCTCTTCTCGTCCTCATCCGCACTACTCTGCGGAAACTGTCGTGATCTCACGACAAAACATCTTTATCATTCTAACACCAAAAAGACATAAGATCAATACTCCTGCTGAAATTTTGTCGGCGATTTTGATGTATATTTCTTAAATACCGCGCAGAAATGCTTGTAATCCGAGAATCCCGTCGCCTCCGAGATCTCCGAGATCCGGTATCTTCCCGTCTCCAAAAGTGCTGTCGCCTGCTGGACCCGGTAGCGATTTAAGAAGTCCAAAAATGTCTGTCCCGTCGCTTCCTTGAACTTTCGGCTCAAGTAGCTCGCACTGACTCCAAGCTCCATTGCGATCTGCTCCACACTCAGACGCTTCTGGTAATCCTTCTGAATCCGGCGAATACAATCTGCGACGTAGCCATTCTCCATCACACGGACATTCTTCGTCGCCGTCTCGACACTCTCCTCCTCCGTTTTCCGAAGAGCGCGCTCTGCCCGCCTCTCTAAATCGATCTCCTTTTGAATCTGCACAATCACACGCGCCAGCTCCTCCTCATCAACGGGTTTCAGGAGATAGGCACTGACCTTTGCCTCAATCGCCCGCTTCGCAAACTCAAAATCCTCATAGCTCGTCAGAAGAATGCTCTTAAACCGCAAAGTCCCCTCTGCCTGACGGATCATCTCAATCCCGTCAAGACAGGGCATACAAATATCCGCAATCACGACATCCGGACGACTCTCAAGAATCTTTTCGAGTCCCTCCTGACCATCCGAGGCCTCCGCCACGACAACGCAGTCCATCGAAAGCCAGTCGGTCGTACAGACGAGCCCCCTTCGGATCACATCTTCATCCTCTGCGATCAGAATCCGTAGCATCTTTCTCTTCCCCCTCGTGCACCGGAATCGTCACGACAAGAGTGGTTCCCTCTCCCTCCAAGCTCCGAATCTTCACTCCATACGGACGCCCGTAGAGCAGACCAATTCTCCGGTGAATGTTATAAAGACCGGAATGACGGCTGGTATTCTCCCTCTGTTCGAGAAGATCTGCCAGATTCTTGAGTGCACTCTGGCTCATTCCCATGCCATCATCCCTGCAAAGTAAAAACAATGTTCCCTCATGACAGTAAGCCTTCAAATTGACATGAATCTCTTTTTTCTTTCCGCCAAATCCATACTTGACCGCATTCTCGATCATCGGCTGAAGCACAAGTTTCGGAATCCAACATGAGAGCGCCTGCTCGCTGATCTCGGTTGTAAACTGAAACCGCTCCCCAAACCTGCATTTCAAGATCGCAAGATAACGAGACAGATGATCAAGATCTTCCGAGAGAATCACTTCTCCCCCACTGTTTTCCAGACTGTAGCGCATCAGCCCGGACAGATCTCGAACCATCTGCTCTGCGGACGAAGGATCGAGACGACACATGTAGCGGATGTTCTCAAGCGTGTTATAGAGGAAATGCGGATTGAACTGGGACTCAAGCTGTTTGTTCTGCGCTGCCGCCACAAGCTCTGCCATCTGGCGCGCAGACTCGCGCTCTCGGCGCAGGCTCTCAATCATCTCATTGCAGGCATCTGCAATTTCGGCAAGATTCGGATCAGAATCAACCCGGATCTCCGTCTCAAGATTTCCGCTCTGAACCTGCCTAAGCCCCCTCAAAATCCGTTCACAATCTTCCCGTCTCTGCACTTCCCTCTTTCTTCCAAACCATGACCACATGACGCCTCATTCCTCTCTGACTTTTTCAAGTCGACTCTGCGTCGACGCGATATTCGGCATCCGTATTTTAGCCGATATTCCGGTCGACGCCATATCGATATCATCCTCTCGATGTTATAAAATATAAACACCTCTCGGGTCAAAGTCAAGGAAAGCTCTCTCGCCTGTCTCATAAATCCGGCGATTGACCGGATTGTAATCGGTGATCTGGATCTCCATCCCCCCCACACTCAACTGATAATACTGGTAAGAACCCATGAACGTCGAGAGCGTCACGGTTCCCTCAATCACACCACTCTCAGAAAGGCTGACTGCCTCCGGTCGAAGAACAAGCTCACTCTTGTCTCCGGCTTTGGCATGGGCAAAATTGTTGACCTCAAGCGTCTCACCTGCGACGAGAATCTTTGCCTTTTCCTCTCCCGCCTCGAGAACCTGTGCATCGAGGAAGTTTGCCTCACCGATGAAGTCTGCGACAAAACGGGAATTGGGATGATAGTAGATCTCTCTCGGTGTTCCGATCTGCTCGACTTTTCCCTTGCTCATGATGATGATCTTATCGGAAATACTCATCGCCTCCGACTGGTCATGGGTAACATAGATTGCGGTGATTCCGACCTTCTGCTGAATCTTCCGGATCTCGGTACGCATCGTCACACGAAGTTTTGCATCAAGGTTTGAAAGCGGTTCATCAAACAGGAGCACGCCCGGTTCAAGCACAAGAGCACGCGCAAGCGCAACTCGCTGTTGCTGACCTCCGGAAAGCTGGTTTGTCATTCGGGACTCCATTCCCTCCATCTCCACGAGTTTAAGGATGTTGAGCACCTTCTCGCGTATTTCATCTTTCGGAACCTTTCGTATTTTCAGACCGTAAGCCACGTTGTCGAAGACGTTGTAATGCGGAAGAAGTGCATAGCTCTGGAATACCATTGCGGTATCTCTCTTGTTCGGTGTCAGACCGTTGATCGGCTGATTGTCAAGGTAGATCTCCCCCTCATCCGGGCTCTCAAATCCGGCAATCATTCTGAGGATTGTCGTCTTTCCGCATCCGGACGGTCCAAGCAGAGTCACGAAGGTTCCCGGCTCAATATTTAAGTCTGCGTCATGAACGGCATAGAATTCTTTTCCTGTTTTCGGGTCATTATAAATTTTAGAAATATGTTCCAGACGGACACCTTTTTTCTTTTTTTCCATCCTGTTTTCCTCCTGCCTGATTCTATTTTCCACATTTCATTCGAGTTTCTCTGACAGTCTTACTCCTCTTTCATCTTCCGGCTGACTCCAAAGAACTTCATCATCAGATTCATCAGAAGAACCGCTCCGTAGGTAATCGCGATCAGCACGGTTGCATACGCACATGCGACACCGTAGTTTCCTTTCTCTGCCTGCTCATTGATCTGACAGGTGATCAGCAGGAAATCCGGAGTCACGAGAAGAATGATTGCGGAGATTGCAGTGATGCTTCGCACAAATGCAGTTACAAGTCCACTGAAGAACGAATCCTTGATCAGTGGAAGCGTCACAGTCATAAAAACTCGCGCGGAGTTTGCACCCATATCATAGGCAGACTCCTCAATCGACTTATCAATCTGGCGAAGAGCGGAAATTCCGCTTCGTGTTCCGGTCGGAAGGCTTCGCACAACGAAAACGATGACGAGGATCACTCCGGTTCCGTAGAGACTGCTTAAAACTCCACTCCGGAACAGTCCGTTTGCATAACCGCGAATATATCCAATACCGAGAACGGTTCCCGGAACTGCCATCGCAAGCATCGAGACAAACTCAATGAAACTGCGTCCGCGGAAGCGTTTCTTTACCACGAGATAGGAAATCACCATCGACAAAAAGGCGGTGATCGGTGCGGAGATCAGGGAGAGCACGAAGGAATCCTTAAACGCCTTGAGTCCGCTCGTCTTAAACATATACTGGAACCACTTGAGGCTCAGTGTATAATCACGTCCCCACAACGTAAACAGAGCACCGAACGGAACCATGATGTACATCAAAAGAACGAAGGCTGCCACGATTCCACAGAAGATTGTCAGCGGAGTCGTCACACTCTTGTCCTCGATCAGCATACGCATTCTCGATGCCTTTCCGGTCAGGGTTGCCGCAGTCTTCTTCTCGAGGTAATACTTCTGAATCAGGAAAAGAATCACGGTCAGGGACAGAAGAACAACGGACATCGCCGCTGCACCCGTCGAGTCGTAAGCTCCGGTTACCTGCAGGTAGATCGTTGTCGCAAGCGTATCATACGAACCACCGATCAGCATCGGGTTTGCAAAGTCTGCAACCGACTCGATAAACGTTACGAGAAACGCATTTCCAAGTCCCGGAAGAAGAAGCGGAAATGTTACACTCGTAAATACCTTCCATCTCGTCGCACCCATATCACGGGTTGCCTCCTCAAGAGAAGGATCAATGTTCTTTAAAAGTCCCTTGAGCATCAGATAGCAGACCGGGAAGAACGTCAGCGTCTGCACGATCGCGATTCCCTTTAAGCCGTACACGTTGGAATCATAGATGTGAAGCATGGATCGCGTGATGATACCGCTTCGTCCAAAAAGCATGATCATCGACAGTGAGAGCACAAACGGCGGGGAAACAACCGGAAGCATCGACACAAGACCAAAGAGCTTTTCAAGGATCTTCGTCTTGAGCTTTACATAGACTTCCACATAGGCGAACAGAAGTCCGATCGCCGTCGAAGCTAAACCGGTGATCACGCCGAGCACCAGGGTGTTGCGAAATGCATTCCGAAACCGCTCGAGGCTCAATACACGCTTAAATACATCCAATGTAAGATGTCCCTCTGCATAAAAGCTGTCCACCAGAAGCATCAGAAGCGGATACAGAATAAACAGGGACAAAAAGATCAACAATACCACAATCATACTGATCAAAATCGGATCTGAGAAAAATTTTTTACGCTCAAGGTCAGCGCTTTGTCTTCTGGCCACAGCCAGTCCCCCTTTCTAACAAGAAACACACCTGATTGTTATCCTTACGGTCATCTCTCACAAGCATCAGACGGACGCAAAAACCGCGCGGAACCGCTTTCGCAGTACCGCGCGGCAGACATTCCGTCACACTTTCCAATCAGAAAAACCGATCGGACTCTCTATGACTGACGATTACCGATGATTGCTGACCGGCCGTTCCATGAACGAGAACCTTACTCAGTCAGGAATCTGCTCGAATCTGCACTGTCAGCAGAGCTTCCAAGTGCATTGAAGAAATCTTCTACATATTTCGCACTGTTTGCCTTTGCATCTGCGAAATCATAATCGATTGTGTTGTTCATATCCAGACCGAACTCTTCTGCTTCCTTCGGCTGTTCTGCATTGCTCAGAACGAGGAACTGATAGGAACCATTGTCCTTCGCCATGTCTACACAATCCGGAGACAGTGCATACTCAATCCACAACTTCGCTGCGTTCGGATGGGTGCATCCCTCGAAGATTGCGGTTGCACCAACTTCGTAGGAAGTTCCATCTTCCGGAACGATGAGCTGAATATTGTCATAGCCCTGAAGAATCTGATAGATACCATCATGCAGGAATCCGATTGCGATGACACACTCGCCAGGTCCTACCATCTTGGACGGACCGGAACCAGACTTCGTGTACTGAGCGATGTTCTTATCGAGTGCCTTGAAGTACTCCATCGCCTCGTCATGACCCTTCATCTGAACCATCGTGTTGATCACGAGTTTTGCAGTACCTGCGGTATTCGGGTTCGACATCATGATCAGACCCTTATACTCTTCCTTCGTCAGATCATCCCAGGTCTTCGGTGCATCCAGTTTCAGACGCTCAATCTCCTCGGTGTTTACCATGAATCCGAGAATGCCCTTGTAGATTCCGTACCAGCAGTTTGTCGGGTCCTTGTACTGATCGCTGATGAGGTTCTTCGCATTGATCGCCTCATACGGCATCAGCAGGTTTGCTGCAACTGCCTCGTTGTAAGGATCTGTCGTACCGCCGAACCATACGTCCGCTGACGGTTTTCCTGCCTCCTCGGAGACCTTGGTGTAAACTTCGGAGGTGGACAGACGCTGGAATTTCGTCTTGATTCCGTAGAGTTTCTCGAAGTTCTGGCAGGCAGCGGAGAGATACTCCTCCTCACAGGAGCCATACACGGTCAGTTCTCCTTCTGCCTTTGCTGCCTCGATCAGAGCATCGAGATCTCCACTCTCGCCTGTCTCTGCGGAGGCTTCGGAAGATTCTGCAACGGTCGTCTCTTCCGTCTTCGGTGCCTCAGTCGGAGCTGTGGTTGAACCGGTACTGCTGTTTCCGCATCCGGTCAGTCCAAACAACATCGAACATGCCAGCAACAATGCCAATTTTTTCCTCATAATAAAACCCCTCCTTTTTTCTGATAGCTTGATTCTATCACAAAAGAGAAGGGGCGAAAACCCTTTTTTCAGTATGATTGTCTGATTTTCTGAACTCTTTTTATCGTTTTTTGTATATATTAACAGGTTTTATTTTGTTTTTTTATAAATTGTGCAGGAAAGATGTCGAAATTTTATCCCATTTTTCCGCATTCTTACATGTGATCTGACTGTTTTTAGGTATGATCTTCCAGTTCTGCCTCACTCTGTGAATCTGTCGCAATCCTCGTCACGCGGACAGAGTGAAGGATTCTTCCCTCCACCTTCAAAACCGAGAACAGGAAACCGAGATACGGGATCTCTGGATGCTCGTCCTCTTTCGGAATCCGGTCAAGGCGGGAAATCAACAGTCCGTTGAGCGTGTCGTAATTGTTGCGATCCTCCTCCGTGAAGGAGATCCCAAGCTCCTCCTCCGCATCCTCGAGCGGGGTCATTCCACTCATAATCAGGGCATCGCCCTCTCCGCGGACAATATACTGCTCATCCACATCATACTCATCCATAATATTTCCGACAATCTCCTCGAGAATATCCTCAATCGTCACAAGACCGGCAGTCTGTCCGTACTCATCCACCACAATCTCCATGTGAATCTTCTGCGACTGCATGTCCTTAAACAGAGAAGATATATTGCGCGTCTCCGGGATAAAATGAGCAGTTCGCATCACTCCCGGCACATTCGCAACCGCCATCCTCGCCTCATGAGGATTCTGCACATGCACCATCACATCGCGCAGATGCACGGTTCCGAGAATGTCATCGAGATCCTGTCCATAAACAGGAAAGCGACTGTTGCTGCACTCCTTGAGCATGAAATCCGCAGCCTCTTTCAACGTCTGGGAACCATCGATCGCCACAATGTTCTTGCGGTTCGTCATGATGTCCCATGCCTGCTTATCACTCATCTCAAAAATATTGGAGATCATCTCTGCCTCTCCGCTCTCTAACACTCCCTGCTCCTGTCCTTCGCTCACCATCGTCCGAATATCTTCTTCTGTCACATTTTCACGTCTGTGGTTCCGGTAGATACGAATTGCCAGAATTGTCACTCCCGCCAGAATCGCGACAAACGCCACGACAACCAGGATTGGCAACGACAAACTGCCTTCGTCCATAAGACTCTAAACTCCCTTTCTTTTACAGAGATGTCGCAAAACACAAAAAGCAGGAACCCCTGTCTTTTTCTGCTCTGCGACATCTCTTTTTGCCGTAATTGTACCTGATTTCTCCTGATTCGTCAATGGCGAAGCGACGCGAACCGCCTCCCTCCTGAGAAGAGTTGTGATACCCCCACCTAAAGAGGAGGGGGACATCCACTCTGAGTTATAAGTTTGCGCTGACAGACATTCACCTTCTCTTTCTTTATGTAGAAAGAAAAAATCTTATTGCAAATGCTCCCCCTCAATCGGCAGTTCCAGACTCACCATCAGCGCCCGGTTGACCTTTCCAAGAAGTTCCTCATCTATATGACAGATTCTCTCACGAAGTCTCTGTTTGTCAATCGTCCGCAGTTGTTCTAAGAGAATCACGGAATCGCGAACCATATCACAGCGTCGCGTGGACAATTCCACATGGGTCGGAAGTTTCGCCTTGTTCATCTTTGAGGTAATCGCCGCGCAGATCACGGTCGGGCTGTGCCGGTTTCCCACATCGTTCTGGATGATGAGAACCGGTCGGACTCCGCCCTGCTCCGATCCGATCACCGGGCGCAGATCTGCATAATAAATGTCTCCTCGTCTGATAATCACTGATTTCACTCCATCTCTGTCCCGCTTCTCTCTTTTCTCTCTTCCACCCGTTTTCTTATGTATTTTTTACATGTTTCCAAAAGAAAACATATAAAACAAACGACTCAGAGAAAAATCAAAAGAAAAGAATATGGACAGCTGTTTTAGAGCTATTATTGCCTTTCTGTGATTATTTTATGCAGGAAAACCGTGTCTCGTCACATTGTAAAGCCCTCATAGTGATCATCAAAATAGTCCTTCGTTCCGATCACTTTTCCATCTTTTAAGTAGACACGCGGAATGCGCTTTCCGAGGTCACAGCTGATCTCATAGTGGAAGCCTCCGCACCAGTCTGCAACCTCCTCCATCGAGATCCGATCATTTCCGTCCTCTCCGATCAGAGTCACCTCGGTATCCACCTTCGCCTCCGGAATCTCACTCACATCGACCATAAATTGATCCATGCAAATACGTCCGAGAATCGGAACACGCTTTCCCGCGATCAGCACCATTCCTTTTCCGGTCAGAGATCTCGGATAGCCATCGCCGTAACCGACCGGAACCGTCGCAACGCGCATCGGCTTTGTGACCTTGTAAAGTCCGCCATAGCTGATCTCCTGTCCCGGAACCATCTCCTTGACATAAGTAATCCGGCTCTTCAAGCTCATTACCGGACGCAGAGGAACGGCATCCTTGTTCACCTCATCCGACGGATACATGCCATAGATCGAGATACCCGCGCGCACAAGTCCCATATGCATCTCCTTAAAGTCAATGATCGCCGCACTGTTCGAGCAGTGTCGAAGTGGAATCTCGACTCCCCGCTCCTTAAGCAGATCACAGAAATGCTGATAGCGCTCATACTGGCGGATGGTCGCTTCCCGGTCTGCCTCATCGGCGCGCGCAAAATGCGTAAACAAGCCCTCTGTCTCGATTCCCGGAAGATCCGCAATCGCTTTTGCAAGGTCTGCCCCCTTTTCATCCGGCGTCATTCCGATGCGTCCCATTCCGGTGTCTAACGCGAAATGGATCGGTGCCTTGACGCCGAGGCGCTGTGCCGTCTCAGAGAACGGTTTTGCCTGTTCCATCGTAAAGATCGACGGGCGAACCTGCTGGCGAATCATCTCCTCATACTGGCTCTCATGGGAGACTCCGAGAACGAGAATCCACTTTGCAACCCCGTGACGGCGAAGTACATAGGCCTCCTCCGGAGTTGCAACTGCATATCCTGCTACAAACGGATCAATCACCTTTGCGATCGGAACGGCACCGTGACCATATCCATCCGTCTTCACGACACCGACCATCTCTGTGCCGGGATTCAGATTTTTCTTCATAGATTCCATATTATAAACAACCGCATCCAGATCAATCGGTGCCCAGACCCGTGTATACATCTTCATTTTTCTGTATATTCTCCTTTTGTTTCCTGTATCTGTTATCTTTTTTCTTTCTTTTATATTTAATATATCGAAATGGTCTTTTTGTCAAATTTTTCTTTTCATCAAATTTCTCTTCTCTGCTTGCAATTTTGGCGCTTATCGCAAAATTTACGCAAGCTTTGCAATCTCATCCGCAAGATTGCTCGCAAGCACACCATTTTCTCCAAATTTCGCCGATCCACTCTCACCGGCAAGACCGTGAAGGTAAACGCCAAATGCCGATGCGCGGTCGCAGTCCATGCCACGTGCAAGCAGACCGGCAATAATTCCCGTCAGTACATCTCCGGAACCGCCCTTCGCCATCGCACTGCATCCGCTCGTGTTCAACCAGACCGTTCCATCCTTATCCGCAATCAGCGTCGAGGCATCTTTCATCACACAGGTCACCCCATAGCGACTGCTGTACGCCTTGACCGCCTGAACCGGATCTTCCTTGAGTTCCGAGATCGGACAGGAACAGAGTCTTGCCATCTCGCCCATATGGGGAGTCAGAATGATATTTTCCGTGAAATACCGCGTCAGATACGGGTGGGATGCCACGGTGTTGAGTCCGTCGGCATCTAAGACCATCGGCACATACGCGTGCTCGAGAACTGCCTCGACAAGGTACTCCACATACGGCTCCTGCCCAAGTCCGGGGCCGAGCACAATCACATCTGCCCAGTCACACGCCTCCCTCAGAAAATCCGTCGAGTGCTCCTCCGCCGTGATCTGATCCGGATCATAGACGGAGACAACCGCCTCCGGAAGTTGCGTCTGAATCACTGCCCGGTTTTCGGAAACCGTCAGGACTTTCACCAGCCCTGCACCCGTCCGGTATGCGGAAAGCGCGCTGAAATACGCCGCCCCGCTCATTCCCCGGCTTCCTGCGATCACGAGAACTTTGCCAAACGTTCCCTTATTTCCGTCCGACTGGCGCACCGGCAGATCAGCAAGATCAGACTCCTCCAGCGACTTGCAGTCCCAGCCGACTCTCTCCAGGCTGACATCGGAAAATCCGACGTCCGCGACACGCACCTTGCCGGCATAGTTTCGCCCCGGATAGAGGAAAAGTCCCGTCTTTCCGTAGCCAAATGTCACAGTGAGATCAGCCCTCAGTGCTGTTCCCATCACATGACCGGTCTGGGAATGAATTCCCGACGGCGTGTCCGTGGCAACCACCTTGGCGCCGTCGCGCTTTGCAATCTCGGCGAGCTGTTCCAGAATATTCTTCCACTCCCCGGTGATCTCCCGCGCAAGTCCGATGCCAAACACCGCATCCACAATCACATCCCAGTTACCGGACAGATCTTCCGTTTTCCGCATCATCGTCACGCCAAGTGTCTCGGCAATCTTTTGCTGTCTGCGGTGCTCCTCCGTCTCGTGTTCCGGATTTCCGCCAAGAAATACCACTGCCTCATATCCTCGCCCGTGAAGGATTCTTCCGACAACAATGCCATCGGCTCCATTGTTTCCCGTTCCGCAGGCAATCAAAATCCGTACATTCTTTTTATTTTTATCTCGGGCAGAGAAGTCCGGATGACCGGAAGTTATGATCTCTTCCACTGCATCCGCAACAGCTAACCCTGCCCTCTCCATCAGGACAAGTGACGGAATCCCAATCCGCTCTATCGTGTCCTGATCAATCTGTTTCATCTGTTTACCGGTCACAAAGTACCTCATCCGTCCGCCTCCTGTCCTCGATCATACAAGCAAAACCGGCAGGCGAAATGAGACATGCTCTTTCTCCTGCCGGTATCCGCCACATCATGTGCAAAACAATTCCGGGGATATTCCCGAATCGTCTCTCTTTATGTCTTTATTTCCTTTCCTTCTCTTTCTTCTCCTTAGCGCGTCTCTCCTGCTCCTCTTTCTGATCCTGAAGACGGCACACACGATAAGAAAGTCGCATCAGACTCTCAGACAGATGCACATTTTCTACCACAACATCATCCGGCACATTCAAGTCCACATGCGCAAAGTTCCAGATTGCCTTGATTCCCGCACTTACCAGACGGTCTGCAATCTCCGGAGCCTTTGTCTTAGGAATCGTGAGTGCTGCCATCTGCACGTTGTTGTCACGGATAAACTGCTCAAGATCATCCACTCCGCGAATCTCAATGCCACGAACAACAAGTCCAATCAGACGCGGATTGATATCAAACATTCCCTTGATAATAAATCCACGTTTTTCGAAATTGGCATAGTTCGCAATCGCCTGTCCCAGATTACCGGCACCAATGATAATCAGGTTGTGTTTCCGGTCAATTCCAAGAATTTTTCCGATCTCGTTATATAGATATTTTACATTATATCCATATCCCTGCTGACCAAATCCACCGAAATTATTCAAATCCTGACGGATCTGTGATGCCGTCACTTTCATCCGGGAACTCAGCTCATTGGAGGAAATTCTCTCCACTCCAAGTTCCATTAATTCTCCCAGATAACGGTAATACCTGGGCAGACGGGTAATCACCGCCTTTGAAATTTCTCTGCCTTCCATGCTTCACTGCCACCTCTCTACTGTCTGTCAACTATTTTCTATTATAACCGTTTGCCATTTTTATGTCAAACTGTTTATATGCCTCTATTGACGCGTTACACGAACCGTAACGGATTTTATTGAAAATTTGAAGGATTTATACTATACTTTTCATAGTATGCCTAAATCTCCATTTAAATGGCAGGCAAACCATAACATCAAAGAAAACAGCAACAAGAGCGTTTTAAGAAACAAGAATTACGAAATTGAGAAACAAGAAATGAGGTTTTATTTATGATATTATCCTGCAACCATATCAGCAAGGCATTCGGAACAGACCAGATCTTGTCGGATGTCTCTTTTCATGTAGAGGATCAGGAGAAGGCTGCGATTGTCGGAATCAACGGTGCCGGCAAATCCACCCTTCTAAAAATTATTGTCGGAGAGCTCTCCCCGGATACCGGAGAATCCGTTCTCTCCCGCGGAAAGACGCTCGGCTATCTCGCTCAGCATCAGGATCTCGAGAGCGGGCGCACAATCTATGAAGAACTGAAAGAAGTCAAACGCCCGATTATTGAGATGGAGGAACAGATCCGCAGTCTCGAACTTCAGATGCGCGATGCCGTTGGGGAAGAGCTTGAGCAGATGCTCTCCACTTACAGCCGTTTGAACCACACTTTTGAGCTTGAAAACGGATATGCGTGGAAGAGCGAGATCGTCGGTGTTCTAAAAGGTCTCGGATTCAATGAGGATGAGTTTGACAAGCAGGTCTCCACGCTCTCCGGTGGTCAGAAGACCCGTGTCTCCCTCGGTCGTCTTCTTCTCTCGAAGCCGGATGTGATCCTTCTTGACGAGCCGACAAACCATCTCGACATGGAGTCGATCTCCTGGCTTGAGAACTATCTGCGCGGATACAACGGTGCCGTTATCATCGTTGCCCATGACCGCTATTTCTTAAACCGCGTCGTGACTAAGATCGTGGAGCTTGAGAACGGGCGCAGTACGACTTATCTCGGAAATTACACGGATTACAGCGAAAAGAAAGCGATGATCCGCTCCGCCCAGATGAAGGCATATTTGAACCAGCAACAGGAAATCCGCCATCAGGAGGAGGTTATCGCAAAACTTAAATCCTTCAACCGCGAGAAATCCATCAAACGCGCCGAGAGCCGTGAAAAGATGCTCTCGAAGATCGAGATTCTCGACAAACCTGCCGAGATCAGCGATGAGATGCGCATCAAACTTGAGCCGAATATCGTCAGTGGAAGTGATGTCCTGACGATCCGCGATTTAAGCAAATCCTTCGGTTCCCAGACTCTGTTTTCCCATGCCGACATCGATGTCAAGCGCGGGGAGCGCGTCGCTGTCATCGGAAACAACGGAACCGGAAAAACAACCCTCTTAAAACTCATCAACGGCATGCTCCCGTCCGACGGTGGCACGATCACGCTCGGTTCGAAGGTTCACATCGGTTACTACGATCAGGAGCACCACGTTCTTCACATGGAGAAAACTGTGTTTGAGGAGGTTCAGGATGCCTACCCGAATTTAAGCAACACGCAGGTGAGAAACATTTTGGCAGCCTTTCTGTTCACCGGGGACGATGTGTTCAAGCGTATCTCGGACTTGAGCGGTGGCGAGCGTGGGCGTGTCTCCCTCGCAAAGTTGATGCTCTCCGAGGCGAACTTCCTGATCCTCGATGAGCCGACAAACCACCTCGACATCACCTCCAAGGAGATCCTCGAGGAAGCGCTCAAGAACTACACCGGAACTGTGCTCTACGTCTCCCACGACCGTTATTTCATCAACCAGACGGCGACGCGAATTCTTGAACTGACCGGACAGACCTTCATCAACTACATCGGAAATTACGATTATTATCTCGAGAAGAAAGAGCTGATGACCGATCTCTACGCCCCGGGCGCAAATGCGCAGAACTCTGCCCAGCAGATCCCGGGAGTCGGAAAGAGCGTCTGGACCTCCGCTTCCTCAACAGCAGGAAACGGCGCAGATACCGCTTCCGACACCAAGCAGGACTGGAAAGCCCAGAAAGAGGAACAGGCGAGAATCCGTAAACGTCAGAATGATTTGAAAAAGATCGAAACAGAGATCGAAAAACTCGAGACCCGGGATGCCGAGATCGATGAACTCCTGACTCAGGAGGAAATCTATACCGATGTCTCCCGCCTTGTCGAACTCAACAAAGAAAAAGAAGCGCTCCAGACGAATCTGGAAACGCTCTATGCACAGTGGGAGGAGCTGGCTGAATAAGCCAGCTCTTTTTCTAATTTTTCTCTTCTGCCTGCACCTCCCCGGTCTCCTGGTTGATGCCCGGTCCACCTTCCGCTCTCACGCGCTCCTGATAGGCTTCCGCCTCCTGTCTCGCAAGTTCCGCCCGCTGTCTGCAATATTCCTTTTCTTCCTCACTGTCATTCTCGTGAAGAATCTCCTCAATTACCTCACCGACTTCGGGGGCAATCCGTTGGATCTCCTCCGTCTTCTCTCCCTCCAGATACGTCGAGACAAGTTTTCCAAAATAAAACTTGCTGTCACTCGCATAGTAATCCGGAATCTCCAGAATTCCCTGAAGCACCGGGTAGGCATTCCACAGCGCCTCCATTCGCGCATCGCCCCTCTTATAGCAGCCGGACGCATATCCCACATACTCGCACATTGCCTCAAGAAGAGATTCCGGCTTTGTCGTCTTCACCTTCTCATACTCGGAATCCATGCTGTGATAGACATAATAGATTCCAAGATCCGTCGACGGTGCGGAGAAATACTTCTTTTTCGTGTAAAACATAATCTGCCAGCCATCTCTCACAAAACGCTCCAACCACCCGCGGGGGACAAGATAGAGCGCATCGGTGATCAGATCCTTCTGTTCGGTCGTGACATCCGCATTTCCGATTGTCCGGATATCCCCATCGCTCTGGTGCTGTCCGTCATCACCGAAAAATTCCAGTCCGAGATACTGATTTCTCGCCATATGTCCGTTGATAAAGAAATAGTAAGTCACGCCGTTGATCGCCAGACTTCCTCCGTCCGCCATCTCTCCATTTTCCGAAAACCAGTACCACTCTCCACCATATTTCAGCCATCCGGTGTGATTGCTTCCATCCGAATCTCGATAATACCAGTGGTAATTCTTGTAAATCCAGTCACTACTCCCATCCCCCGGTGCCTCCATCGCCCAGCTCTCACCCGCAGACAACACAATAAACATTGTGCTGAGTAACAGGCTTAAAATTCGCCGGAATCCGGATTGCCACACATATGCACATCGGTATTTTGCCACTGAAAGCCGTCCTTTCTAAATGTTTCTCTTTTCTTTCTTCGTTCTTCTGTCTTGTCCTGATCTTATCTGAATTTTATTTAATCTTTATTTTCTTATACAAAAAGCTCCCCGCGGTGCGGAGAGCTCTAAAATCTTTTCCTATTTCCGGTGCGCCCATTCACGCACTCTTTTTGAATGAGCAGGACGATAAGCCGGGTTATGTCGTTGGATGGTCATCTATCTAGACCAGATGTCGCCATCTGGTTCAAGCGACCTACCCGAAAGCAGACGGGCCGCCTTATGCTTTCTGTTCGGTCTTGCTTCGAGTGGGGTTTACATGTGCCCTGCCTGTTACCAGCCAGGCGGTAGTCTCTTACACTGCCTTTCCACCCTTACCGGCGCAAGCCGGCGGTATATTTCTGTTGCACTGTCCCTAGAGTCACCTCCGCCAGACGTTATCTGGCACCCTGCCCTGTGAAGCCCGGACTTTCCTCTCCCACAACCTTTCGGTCTTGTGGCAGCGACCATCTGTCCTGCTCAAACGTGTCTATTCTACCATTGCTTTTTAAAACTGTCAAGTAAGTGTTCGTGTTCCCATCGACACCTGCAAAGCCTTGGCGCATGATTTCGAGCTACACGCGGAAACAGCTTCCACCGACAAACTCGCGAAGAATCGAGTTTTGCGGAATGTTCTCACAGCCAACTCCGAGGAAGTAATCTAGGAATTTGAGCAAGCGTTTTGCCTCCACATATTCTGCGCTGTCGCGCGGAACACTGAAAAGCGCCGGCTCTGCAAACTGCTTGAGCACTGCGAGCTCATAGACGAGAGCGGAGTTGAACATCACATCTGCTTCCTCCTGATACGGGAAAATATTTTCCTCCTCCCCGCGTCTTACCGACGGCCACATCCGAATCGTATCCTGAGCGGAAGCGCCTCTCGTTCTCGCGTCACGGACAATTCGTCGGATCAGACGCCCATCCGTCGTCGGAATTCGGTTGTGCTCATCGATTCCAATCTGGGTGAGCGCGCTGATATAGATCTTAAATTTATTTTCTCTCGGGAGACTGTAAGAGAGTCTCTCATTCAGGCAATGGATTCCCTCGATAACCAGAATATCGTTCTCGCCGAGCGTCAGCCAGTCTCCCTGATACTCCCGCTCCCCGGTCACAAAATTGTAAACCGGAAGCTGAACCGTCTTACCCTCTAAAAGGTCTGTCATGTCCTGATTAAATTTCTCGACATCAAGGCACTCAAGCACCTCATAATTGTAGCTTCCATCCGGATTCTTCGGGCTGTTCACACGATTGACAAAATAGTTGTCGACCGAGATCGGATGCGGGACAAGACCATTTGCGCGAAGCTGAATCGAAAGTCGGTGAGAGAACGTCGTCTTTCCGGAGGAGGACGGACCTGCAATCATAACAAATTTCTTGTCCGGCTGATTCTTGATCATCTCGGCAATATCGCCCATCTTCTTTTCCATCCGCGCTTCCTGAATCAGAATCAGATCATTGAGCTTTCCCTTTGTAATCTGCTCATTTAACGATCCGACCGTCGGAATCTTCAGGCTTCTTCCCCAGTCCTTCGCCTCTTTCAGGACAGAGAAGAGCTTCTCCTGTGGCTGAAATTCTGGAATCTTGGTCGGATTGGAGGAATCCGGAAGTAAAAGCACAAGCCCCTGCCGGTATGCAATCACATCGAAATACTGAATATATCCGGTGTTCTGCACCATATATCCATAGTTGTAGTCCTCAAACTTTCCAATACTGTAAATGTTCACGCGGGACACCCTTCTGTAATGGAACAGTCTCTCCTTGTCGTACATCTTATGCTGATGAAAGAGTTCCACCGCCTCATCCGTATTCATGCTCCGCTTCATAATCGGAATCGATGCATTCACATAGGCGCGCATCTGATCCCGGATCTTTTCCGCCATCTCCGTTGTCACCTCAAACTCTCCAATCGGCTCCATAAAAAGCCCATTTCCGATCGAGAAATCCACAGCAACTTTTTTCAGGCGATCCTTGCCGATCACCTCATAGATTGCTTTTAAGAGAATCAAAACCGCACTTCTCTGGTATGTCATGATACCCGGTCTGTCCTTCGCAGTCAGAAACGTAATCTCCGTCCCATCCTTGACGCGTTTATGCAGTTCCTGAAGTTTTCCGTTCACTCTTGCGAGAAGAATGTCATATTCAAATTTTCTCTGATAAAGTGCTGCCACATCCATAAGGAGGGTCTCTTCCTCAAACTCCCTCGCTTCGCCTTCTACTGTCACATGAATCATTTGCCCATCCTCCTGTTGTCCATCCATTGCTTGACTCACACTGCACGCTACACACTATATACTACATAATATTACAAATGCTGATTCCTTCGCCTCCTTTTCACTCGCAAGAAACACAAATGTCTACTTCGCAGTCGCTTGTGTTTCTTTTGCCCTTATTACATAATTACCGCCGGGAATGCCGGATCTGCCTGGATCACACTGATCTGATCGGAAAATGTCTTTTTTAAGTACGCTTCCACAAACGGAATAAAAATATGTTCCAGACCGTAATGACCCGCATCGATGATTGCCATTCCACACGCCACCGCATCAATTCCATCGTGATGTCCGATGTCCCCGGTAATCAAAACTTCTGCACCCTGAGCAATCGCGATCTGCACCATGCTTCCGCCCGCTCCCGGTGAGATTGCCACACGCTGAATATCTCCGGTAATCTTCTGACTTCCGTACACTGTCACAAACGGCAGATCAAATGCAGTCTTTACCTGCTGTGCGATCTGCTCGAGCGTCATCGCCCTGGGAAGCTCACCGATCTTTCCGATTCCACAGGCTCCATGCTCATTCTGCACCGTTATCTCAAGCGGTGCCTCCGCATTTAAACCAATTTTCTCGGACGCCAGATCTGCCATACATCCCGGCGCAATATCAAAATTCGTGTGCATCGCAAAATAGCTGATGTCTGCCTGAATCATTCTCACAATCCGTCTGCTGATAAACTGCTCGTCATTGACCTGCTTGAGTGCCCGGAAAATCAACGGATGATGAGTCACAATCATATCTGCATGAATTCGGAGCGCCTGATCGATCACCTCATCCGTCGCATCGAGAGCAACCAGAATCGTCTTCACTTCCTTATCTGCCCGTCCTGCCAGAAATCCCGGATTATCCCAGTCACAGGCATAAGCCCGCGGAGCAAGCTCATCCAAAGCCTTTATGATCTCTCTGCACTGCATAATTTCTGTTTTGCCTCCTCAATTTGCTGTAAAAGCACGGAAATCTCCTCCAATCGAGCTTTCGCGCCCTCTCTCTCCTGTTTATTCAAATGGTCTGCAATCTCCCGATACTGTCGCTCTTCCTTCTCAAGAAGCTCTCTCAGAACCGGAACGGAATCTTCCGTCAGACACATGCCATAACGATATTCTGCCTCAGAATCAGCATGCATTTTTCCGTGTTCCACGCGCATGATTGTGTAGTACTTTCCGTCCTCCTCAAGCATCCTCTCCTCGCGGATCGCAAGTCCGAGGTCTTCCAGACCATGACGGAAAATTGCAAGTTCCGACTGCGGGGACAGAAGAAATGTCCGAATCCCGGCAATGACTGCCGGATCTGCCGATTTCAGAATACGAAGCATCAACTCTCCGCCCATTCCGGCAATCACAACGGTGTCCGCCTCTCCTGCCTGCAGCTTCTGCATGCCATCACTGAGTCTCGTCTCAATCCGATCCTGCATCCCACATGTAAGAACATGCTCCTGCGCGCGCTGAAGCGGTCCCTTTCTCACATCCATCGCAAGTGCCCGTCCCGCTTTCTCAAGCTCCATCAGACGGATCGGCACAAAGCCGTGATCCGTTCCGATGTCTGCCACACAGCTGTCATCTCCGGTCACAGGTACCATCTCCACAATTGTCTCAAGTCTCTTTGATAATTTTATCTGCACGGAATCTGTATCTCTCTTTCCATAATCTTTTCTTCTATAAACAATAACTATTCCATCTATAAATAAAATAATAAATATTCTGTCTTAATCCAGATAATCCTTCAATTTCCGACATCGGCTCGGGTGGCGCAGTTTGCGCAGTGCCTTCGCCTCAATCTGGCGGATTCGCTCTCTCGTCACATGAAATTCTCCGCCGACCTCCTCAAGCGTTTTCGGTTTTCCGTCATCAAGTCCAAAACGCAGGCGAAGCACTTTCTGCTCTCTCTCCGTCAGTGTCGAGAGCGCCTCCATCAGCTGTTCATGCAGGAGCGTAAACGCTGCCTCCTCCGCCGGAACGGCGACATGATCATCCTGAATGAAATCTCCGAGATGACTGTCTTCCTCCTCACCGATCGGGGTCTCAAGAGAAACCGGGTCCTGAGAAATTTTTCGGATCTCGCGCACGCGCTCCGGCGGAATCTCCATGCGCTTTGCAATCTCCTCAACCGTTGGTTCCCGTCCAAGTTCCTGAACGAGCTGTCTCGAGGTGCGCACCAGACGATTGATCGTCTCAACCATGTGTACCGGAATTCGGATCGTTCTCGCCTGATCGGCAATCGCACGCGTGATCGCCTGACGAATCCACCAGGTCGCATACGTCGAAAACTTGTATCCCTTCCGGTAATCAAACTTTTCGACCGCCTTGATCAGCCCGAGATTTCCCTCCTGAATCAGATCAAGAAACTGCATTCCCCGTCCCACATAGCGCTTCGCAATGCTGACAACAAGGCGCAGATTCGCCTCCGCAAGACGTTTTCTCGCCTCCTGATCTCCAAGCTCCATCTTCTTTGCAAGCTCAATCTCCTCATCGGTGGAGAGAAGCGGAATCTTTCCAATTTCTTTTAAATACATGCGAACCGGATCTTCAACCCCGACGCCTTCCGGAACAGACAGATCAATCTTCTCCGGATCGATCTCCTCCTCATCCTCAAGATCTTCCTCAGAAAACAGATCCGGGTCCATCTCATCTTCCTCTTCCGTTCTCAGGACATCTACATGATGGCGGTCCAGGAATTCATAAATTCGATCCAGTTTTTCCGGGTCCAGAATTTCTCCGCGAAAGAAATCCAGAATCTCCCGATTTTCCAGCACATTTTTCTTTTTGCGTGCCTCTTCCACAAGGTGCGTCAGTTTTTCCTCAAATGTCTGCGTCTGCTTCTGTTCTTCCATAGTTATCCGCCCTTTCCATAAGATGTGTTCCCAAAGTTCCGTCGTTCTACTTTCCTGTATAAATCTTATCTTACACCGATACCATATGAATCGTATGAATCATCCTTTGTCGATCCCGTCAATCGCCTCTCTCGTAATCATCTAACTATCTCATATCTGTCGTCTAAATCAGTCAATCTCAATATGAAGAGTTTTTAAGGATGCCTGCTCCTGAATAATCTTCTGCAGCTGCACAATATCCACTGCATGTCGACTCGCCTCATCCAGACTGTGCTTGCGCACTTTCAGCACGGTATCCGAAAATGCTTTCTTCTGCTCCTCATTATTCAGGGATTCCTTCAAATTTGCGTGAAAAAGTCCAGCCACCTCTTTGTATTGTTCTTCATCATTGATAAAATGATTCAGAATTTCTGCCGGATTAAGATTTCCCTTCTCCTGTTCTGCAAATACCATCTCTGCCACCTGATGATAGAGCGGTTCGTCAAAGTCATCCGGTCCGATAATCCCATGAATTTTCTCAAAAAGTTTTGGTTTCTCAATCAGCCAGGTCAGAAGAAGTCGCTGGGAACGTCGGATTCCCTCATCTTTATCGACTTTCTTCTTTCGCTCCCTATTTCCACCACCATTTAAACCACTTCCAGAATTTCCATATTCGGAATTTTGACTCGAGCGTTCTCCAAGACCACGGCTGAGTCCGAGACGATTCACAAGACTTCTCAAATCCTTGTACGAAATCATCTGCTCTCTTGCAACCGCCTGAATGTAATTGTCCCGCTCCAATGGCTCAGTGAATTCAAGAAGTTTTTCCGCCGTCGCATGGATAAACTTTGTCCTCTGCTCCGGGTCCTGCATCTGGTAGTCTCGCTTGAGGACCTCAATTTCAAAGAGGAAGCTGTTCTTTGCATCTGCAATCCGCTCCCGAAACGCATCTGCTCCCATATTCTTGATGAATTCATCCGGGTCCTTGTACGGCTTCAAATCCAGAACTTTTGCGGAAACTCCGACATTTCTCAAAATCGGAATCGCACGAAGTGCTGCCTTCACCCCTGCGCCATCGCTGTCGTAGGTGAGGATCACAAGCTCTGTGTAACGCTTCAGAAGCATCGCCTGCTGAGATGTAAACGCCGTTCCAAGCGAAGCCACCGCATTCTGAAATCCCGCCTGTTGCATCGCAATCACATCCATATATCCCTCACAGAGCAGGATATAATTTTCCCGACTCGTCCGCGCGTAGTTTAACCCGTACAGATTTCGGCTCTTATCAAACACGATCGTCTCCGGGGAGTTTAAATACTTCGGCTCTCCATCCCCGAGCACACGCCCTCCGAAACCGATCACACGGTTATTGATGTCCATGATCGGAAACATCACACGATTCCAAAACTTGTCATAGGTTCCGCGCTCCTCGATCGTCACGAGACCGGACTCTTTGAGGATCTCATCTCCATATCCTTTTGAGCGCAAATACTGATAGAGGTCATTTCCCGTCTTGTTCGCAAACCCAAGCCCGAATCTGCGGATCGTATCGTCGCTGAGCGCTCGCTTTTTGAAATATTCATATCCGATCTTTCCGTGAGGCTGATGCAAATGGTAGTAAAAGTAGTTTGCCGCCAGCTTATTGATCTCTAAGATGGTCGAGCGTTTGTCCTCTCTTGCGCGCTCTTCCTGAGTATATTCAATCTCCGGAAGTTTTACGCCTGCCCGATCAGCAAGACGCTTCATCGCCTCCGGAAATGTATCGTTCTCATATTCCATCACAAACGTGATGACATTTCCGCCCGCTCCGCACCCAAAGCAGTAATACATCTGTTTCTGAGGAGATACAGAAAAGGACGGAGATTTCTCATTATGAAACGGACAAAGTCCAAAATAGTTACTTCCTTTTTTTTGCAGATTTACATACTGAGAAACAATGTCCACAATATCATTTCTCGTTCGTACTTCCTCTATTACTTCCTCCGGATAATACATCTCGACTCCTTTCTGCTCGTTACTGTCCACGCGGTCTGCAAACAGTAACTTCTTCTCCATTCTGTTTGTATATTCTTAAATTGGTTAATATTTTTCTTTTGCGCCTATTAGATCAAGATCCGTACCTTCGGTACTTAACGCTACTTCGTAGCTATCGTGATCGCCATTCGCCACTCGTGAATCTTTCTTTTTTACTATACACTCGCAAACCCGTGCTAACGCACTCCCCCGCCTGTTCACACAGGCTGTTTGCTCGTTAATGGCGCAAGAGAAACAAATGCCTGCTACCGCAGTCGCTTGTTTCTCTTTTGCGCCTATTATATCATATTTTCTGAATTTTTAATACCAATAATACAAAAACAGCAAAGCAATCAGATTTTTCATTTCCTTTGCCTTGCTGTCCTTTTTAGTCTCTCTTTTTTTGAGTCTTTTTTGAATTTTTCTAATTCAATCTCACTCTCTGCTTTATTTCAGGAAACCGTTGACGATCTGAGCCTCTGCCTCTTCCTCGGTAAGTCCTAACGTCATCAGCTTAATGATCTGCTCGCCGGCGATCTTTCCGATTGCTGCCTCATGGATCAGAGCCGCATCGATGTTATTTGCCTCCAGCTGAGGAATTGCAAGAATCTTTGCATCTCCCATGATGATTGCGTCACACTCGGTATGACCGGTACACTTTGCGTTTCCGACAATGCGGGAATCAAATTTCTGATAAGAATGATCCTTTGCAACAGAACGGGATACGACATCTGCGCTTGCGTCATCTCCGTTCAGAGTCACGGTGTATCCGCTGACTGCATGCTGGTCTCCATGAGTTAAAAGGCGCTCACGGACAACAAGCTTTGCACCGGATGCCAGCTCTGCGGTCGTCATGCGGTTCGTGGAATCCACACCCTTGATCTGGACCATCTCCATCTCCATCGTGCTTCCCTCTTCCATATATGCCTCGGTGACCGGATTCAAAATTCTCTTTCCATCTCCATCACCCTCGCCATAATGTTTCTCCACATATTTCACTTTTGCATTCTTTCCAACAAAGAAGCGATGAACGCCGTCATGCTGAGAATCCTGATTTCCACAGTTGTGAATTCCGCATCCTGCCACAATCACAACGTCACAGTCCTCTCCGATATAGAAATCGTTGTATACAACCTCTTTGAGTCCACTTGCACTCAGAACAACCGGAATATGAACACTCTCATGCTTTGTGCCCGGCTTGATGCGGATATCGATTCCGCTCTTATCCGTCTTGGATACGATGTCAATGTTCGCCGTCGTATTTCTTCCTGCCATCTGACCGTTTGCACGGATGTTGTATGCGCCCTCTGGAACGCTGTGAAGGTCTGCTACCTCCTCAAGAATATGCTTCTGAATCTCGTCAATCATGCCTGTGCCCCTCCCTGGTAATATTTGTCGCAGGGATTCATAGCCGATGCCGTGCCAAGAAGTCCCGGAAGAATCTCATCTTTTGCGCCATGCTTGCTCACCTGTCCATCTGCGATCACAACGATCTCGTCTGCGATGTCCAGAATTCTTTCCTGATGGGAAATGATCAGGATTGAACCGTCCGTCTGCTTTCTCATCCGCTCAAACACCTGAATCAGATTCTGGAAGCTCCACAGATCGATTCCTGCCTCTGGCTCATCAAATACCGACAGCTTTGTTCCTCTTGCCAGAACGGTCGCAATCTCGATACGCTTTAACTCTCCACCGGAAAGGCTTGCATTGACCTCTCGATTGATATAATCCTTTGCACAAAGACCAACCTCAGACAGATACTTGCAGGCATCTGCCGGAGACAGGTTCTGCTTAGCTGCCAGACGAATCAGGTCAAGTACCTGAATTCCCTTAAAGCGAACCGGCTGTTGGAATGCAAAGCTGATTCCCAGATTTGCACGCTCCGTAATCGTCTTATCGGTGATGTCCTCACCATTGAAATAAATCTTTCCCGAAGTTGGACGCTCGATACCCGCAATCAGCTTCGCCAGCGTAGACTTTCCTCCTCCGTTCGGACCCGTAATTACCACAAACTTGTGATCATCCACATTTAAGCTGATGTTGCGGATAATCTCTTTTTGTCCCTTTTCTCCTGGTACTTCAAAGGACACATTCTCTAATGTCAGCATAACTCCCTCCATACATCTTTGTATACATCTGAATCTTCCAATCTCTTCTTTCGATCAATCACCAGACTCTGAGATACATTTTTCCTTCTATACGATTTCTTTTTGCCGGACTTTACAGGTTTTCTATGTTAATTAATCTTAATTAATTGGTTTTGTTCTCTTTTTTGTTTTCCTGTTTTTACCGTCAAAGTCTATTATATACCAACTTAGTCGGTTTTACAAGAAAACCTGTTATTTCATATAAAAGAATATGCCGAGTGCGCATACTCGCGGAGCATTTTTTATATGATCGGATGCAATTTCCTATTATACAAAAAAAGCAGAGAACTCATCACTTTGTTCTCTGCTTTCTCTCTTCTGTCGTGCAGAAGAAGGGAGTCGAACCCTCAAGGTATTGCTACCACACGGACCTGAACCGTGCGCGTCTGCCAATTCCGCCACTTCTGCAAACCGTTGCTCCGGCAAGGTGCCCGCCGAACCAACGAATGATATTATATCGTGTCTCTGTAAAAAAGTCAACTGTTTTCTTTCTTACTTTAACTGTTTTTGACCATTTTCCCGTTTTCCTGCTACCGTTCATGCATTGTACAAACGGTAACAGATTTTCTTTCACTTCCATCTATCCTTTTTTATGCGTGTCTCATCGTGTGTTTCCACTTTCCGGTTCGATACTCTCGATAGGAAATCGCCCAGTTTGCAAACCAACCGAGCGGAACTGCACACCAGACCATCGAAATGCCAAAGACAGGAGACAATGCAAAGGCAACGATCACGCGGATACTTAAGTTGACCAGATTGGCCACCGTAAACATCTTCGTGTCTCCTGCTCCACGCAAAACTCCATCAACTGCCATCTTAAATCCAATCAGGCAGAAAAACCATCCCATAAACGTCAGATAGCCATTTCCGGTTGAGAGCGCAGTTGCTGTGCCGTCTGTTCCGAGGAAAAGTGACATCAGACCATCATGAAAGATCTCAAGCCACAGACAGATGCTCACGGCAAAAAAGAGTACCATCCCGCTCGCCGACTTTAATCCCGCACGAACCCTCTCCGGCTGGTTTGCCCCAAGATTCTGTGCGGTGTAGGACGAGAGTGCATTTCCGATTCCACTCATCGGCACACAGCAGATCGACTCAATTCGCATTGCCGCAGAAAAGCCTGCAAGTGCCTCTGATCCAAACCCATTCACGACCGACTGTACAAGCATCATTCCGATCGAGACCGTGGACTGTTGCAGAATTGATGGAAGTGCAATCTTCACCATCTCCGAAAGTTCCGATGCATCAAACAGGCGAACATGATCTGCCGGAAACGGCTTCAATTCATGTAACAAGACAAGAAATGAGAGCACTGCGGAGACACCCTGCGCCAAAAAAGTCGCCCACGCAACACCGGCAACTCCCATTGCAAACTGCGTGACTAAAATCCAGTCAAGCACAACATTAAAAATCGAAGAGAAAATCAGAAAGTACAGCGGAATCCGGCTTTTGCCAAGTGCATTGAACATCGAGGACTCAATGTTGTACATGAACAGAAACGGCAATCCATAAAAATAAATATTGAGATAAAGCACGGCAATCTCTAACGCATCTGCCGGTGTATTTAACGCGGTCATAATCTGTCGGCTGAACGTAAGTCCAAAGCCTGCCAGAAGAACTGCCACCCCGAGAAAAACAAGGCATGCTGTGTAAAGCGCAGATTTCATCCTGGCATATTCCTTTGCACCGAATGCCCGACTGACAATAACCGAGGCTCCGATTCCTCCACCGATCGCAACACAGATAAATACCGTCGTCAGCGCATACGAAGCTCCAACTGCTGCTAGCGCCTGCTCCCCGACATATCGCCCCACAATTGCAGAGTCCACCATTGTATACAACTGTTGAAACAGGTTGCCAATCATCATCGGCAATGCAAACTGAAACAACGCTTTCGCCGGTGTCTCCCGAATCAAATATTCTGCTTCTCTATTCACCCTTCTTGTCCGCCTTTCTCTGATCTCTCTAACTTTTTCCTTCGATTACACCTTTATTTCTTTCCTTATGGTCCCTTACATTCCATTCCATTCGGAATAAAAAGTTCTCCTTAGTAATCGAGTAGGAGGCGGTGACTAACCGCCGTCCTCTCACACCACCGTGCGTACC
>NZ_CFAHBC010000015.1:0-60943 GCF_983179755.1 Brotaphodocola sp.
ATCAGGCTGTCGCCATTGTCATAGATTTCGCGTACCTTTCCTTCTTTAACAGGTTTCATCTTCTTATCCTCTCTGTGTGCATGTATTTCCGGTTACTCCGAAAAACGGAGTCCGGTGTGTCTGTGTATGAATGACCATGTTGACTGTGTTCGTCAAACATGGGATTCTGCGTTGGTTGCTTCGTTCCTATATAGAATATACAAAAAACAAATAAAACGCAAGTCTTTTATTAAAAATACTTATTAATTTTTTTTATGACTTTATTTGGTTTTTTGTATGGGAGTTAGGAGAAAGAGAGAAGCAGAGAAGAAAACAGAATGAAATTGGTTATAAAAAAATATAGAAAGAAATAAAAAAGGCGGGATGCAGAAGTGAGAGATCTGCATCCCGCTCATCATCATTGTGATGATAGAGAGTTTTAAGGATTGAGATTTATGTGGATAAATGTTTATATTTTTTTATTTGCTGTAAGAAGTTACCGTAATCGTATAGGCACTGTCTCCTTTCTCGTATACGGTTCCGTCTATTCCGACAATGGAAACGCTTTTTCCATCTGCACCCTGAATTGTGCCCTTGCAGGTCAGCGTGGTCAGGGTGGAGTCGGCAGTTACGGTCCATGTGGAGGTTGCATCAATCGTCAGGTTTGCCTTGCCAGAGCCATCTGATCCGGTCGATCCGGCATTCGAGTTATCCTGAATAAAGGCACCGGTGAGTGTGCTGCCGTTTGTCATCTGGAAATCAAGCGTGCTGATGCTGTCCCAGATCACGTCGCCGGTCATTTCCTGTGTGTCTGCGGTGAACTTGCAGTCAGCACCGTTTGCTCCGCTTTGTCCCCATCCGCGCGCATTGGAGTTTCCGGTGCACTTTAAGAAGAAGTCGTTTTTTGCTGACGGAGTGATGGCAACGTTTTTCAGGTAGAAGGTGCTCTCGGTATTTGTCGTGTAGAGCATACCGCCATTTTTTGCAGTCAGGCTACCGCCGGTCATCGAGAAGGTGGCATTTCCAACTTCGGAATCACCGGACATGCTCTGGTAGAGGATGACGTTCCAGTTGCAGTCGTTCTGGCTGTTTTCCGGAATATCGCCGGTCAGATCACAGTCGGTCAGTGTCAGGGAATTTCATCTCCGGGCGATTGCTGTTGTCGCCATCGTCCGGTTTCTCTGGCGGGGTTTCGCCATCAGCCGGTTTTTCCGGTGGAGTCTGTCCGTCAGCCGGTTTCTGACCGCCATTGTGATCCGGCTTGTCAGCCGTGGAGATCGTGAGCGTGTTACCATCGATAGATACAATCTTTGCCATCACACTTCCATCATCCTCCGGCGGAGTGTGAGTTTCTGAACTGCTTTCTGTGCTCGAAGAGGTGGTGGTGGAAGCATAGCTGATCATACCAGCACCAACTGCAAGGGAACAAACCGAAGCGCATAATAAAAGTCCTTTTACATGTTTTCTCATAGTCATTACCATCCTTTCTGAATTTGAAGATTCATTGTCTGGTTGTTTGGTGTTTGTTTATCGGAAGGAGATTTCAGTTGCTGTTTGTGTAATGTGTGAACGGTAATTGATTTATTTCCTTTCGATGTCATGAAGTTTATCAGAGAAAGTTAAAATGAAGCTGAAAATGAAACGAAAAAACGAAAAAATTTTTTAGTTTTGAAAAATTGGTTTTTTTTTCAAAATCTATCCCCCCGGGAGGCTTGTCTGAGTAAAAATAAATATGATAAAATTCACCGAAAAGGAAAGAAATATGAGAGAAAAATCAAGATAGATAGGGCGAAGAAGAGTAAGGAAAAGAAAAGTAAGACGAAGAACAGTAAGGTCTAAGACCTAAAACAAAGAAATCAGAAATCAGATTAAGTAGATATATAAATATTAAAGAAACAGGGGGATGCGTGCGGATGGCGAAATATACGGCAAAACGTCTGTTTCAGCTGATCGTGGTATTGTTTGGCGTGACGTTTTTGACATTTATGATTACGCAGATGACACCGAGCGATCCTGCTGAGATGAAATATGTGTCGATGGGGATGATGCCGTCACCGGAGCTGCTCGAGCAGACGAGGCAGGAGATGGGACTGAATGATCCGATACTAGTTCAATATGGAAGATGGATGATTCACGCGCTTCGCGGGGATTTAGGGGTCTCTTCAAAATTCAGTGAGCCGGTACTCACTCAAATGATGAAGAAACTTCCGTACACGTTGGAGCTTGCGGGAGTCGCCATGATTCTTGTGATTGCAGTTTCATTTCCACTTGGAATTCTCTCGGCGGTGAAGAAGAATCGAGTCGCGGATATTTTGATTCGCTTTTTTTCATTTTTTGGAATCTCGATGCCGAATTTCTGGATGGCATTGTTGCTGATGTATGTGTTTGCAGTTCGCCTGAAATGGTTTCGCGTGGTCAGCACGAATGATCTTCGTGGAATCGTGCTTCCGGCAGTTGCGCTCTCGATTTCGATGATCGGCAGTTACACGAGGCAGATCCGAACGGCATTTCTGGAAGAACTCAGTCAGCCGTATGTCACCGGAGCGAGGGCGAGAGGAATTCCGGAACCGGTGATTCTGCTGTGTCATGTGCTTCCAAATGCAATCTTTCCGGTGGTCACGCTGATCGGTTTGTCGGTTGGACAACTTCTCGGAGGAACAGCGATTATCGAGACTATTTTTTCGTGGCAGGGAATTGGAAATATGGTGGTGGAGGCGATTCGAGTTCGTGATTACCCGTTGATTCAAGGGTATGTAATCTGGATGGCGGTGATCTATGTGGTCGTCAATCTGCTCGTTGATCTGTTCTACCAGTTTTGTGATCCGAAAATCCGCCTGAATCAAATCAATCAGATAAGGATAAAAAGATAAGTCAAGTCAAATGAAGTCCAATAAAGATAAATCGGATGAAGACAAAGATGGAATGAAGAGAGTAGGAAGAGAGGCGAAAGAGAGGATGAGCAGTCAGATGGAAAATCGAAAAAAGAGAAAGAACATTCGCTGTGCCTGTTTTGCGCTTCTTGCTCTTGGAATTGTCTCAGTGGCATTCTGGGGATACCGTTTTGCACCGTATGATCCGCTTGAGACGAATTTTACGCAGAAACTGATGCCTCCCAGTATGGCGCATCCGTTTGGAACAGATAATGTCGGGCGGGATGTTCTGTCACGCGTGCTGTGTGGGGCAGGAAATTCGTTTAAACTCGTTTTTCTGATGCTTGCGATTGTCGTCGTGATCGGGACTGCGGTCGGGATTATTTCGGGATATTTTGGAGGAATTCTGGATACGGTGTTGATGCGAATAACGGATATTTTGCTTGCATTTCCGGATACGATTTTTGCGATTGCGATTGTCGGGATGATCGGACCGGGGTTGCTTCATACAGTTGTGGCACTGGCATTTGTGTGGTGGACGAAATATGCGCGGATGGCGAGAGGAATGACGGCGGTGATCCGAAATCAGAATTATGTGATACAGGCGCAGTTCGGGGGTGTGAGAACGCCGGGGATTTTGCTCCGGTATGTTCTGCCCAATATTCTTCCGCAGGTGATTGTCATGACGGCTCTCGACGTGGGGGGAATGATGCTCTCACTTGCGGGACTGTCGTTTCTTGGATTGGCATCTCAGCCACCGGCGCCGGAGTGGGGATATATGCTCTATGAGGGAAAATCGTACCTGCAGACAGCTCCGTGGATCATGATTTTTGCGGGACTTGCGATTTTTCTGACGGTGATGGTGTTTAATCTTCTCGGGGACAGTCTGAGAGATGTTCTCGACCCGAAGGAGTGGGAGTAAGTTGTGCTCACGGAATGATTTTATGGGGCGCCATCAGTGAATAAGCCATGCAAACGCGCTCTCGCTCCGGGTTTGCATTGCCTTTTCGCTGTGGCGCCCTAGCGGAAGTCTAAGTCCCCAAATGGAAAAGCAAAGCGCAAAGCATAGAAAATAGAAATAGTAAAATTTACAGAAATAAAAACACAGGAAGGAAACGAATTAGAATGAGAAGAAAACAGGTAATAGTTTTTACTGCAATGCTGATGAGTCTGGCGCTTGCAGGCTGTGGTGGTCAGACTTCTGCCGATAGCAGTCAGAATGGAAGTAAGAATAGTGCTCAGAGTGGAAGTGAAAATGTGGGAGCGGGAGATTCTGAGAGTGCGTCTGAGAATGAAAAGACGATGCGCGTGGCATTTTTCTGGATCAGTGCGGATCTTGATCCGGCAAATGATTACAATGCTTGGGTGACCTCTCGTCTCGGAGTCGGGGAGACTTTGGTGCGCCTGAATGATGAGCTGAAAATAGAGCCGTGTCTTGCGGATGAATGGGAGAATGTAGATGAACTCACATGGAGATTTCATATTCGTGAGGGAGCGATGTTCAGCAATGGAACACCTGTGACGGCGCAGGTCTGTCGGGCATCACTTGAGCGTGCAATCTCAATGAATGACAGAGCCTCTGAGTATTTGAAGGTCGAGTCGATGGAGACAGATGGACAGGAATTAACGATTCGGACAAGTGAACCGAATGCGGGTCTGTTGAGCAATCTTGTCGAGCCTGTTTTTGACATTGTTGATGCGACGCAGAGCGAAGATCAGATTAAGACGGCGCCGGTTTGTACGGGACCGTATAAGATCGCAGATTTCCGGTCGGAGCAGAGCGTGGAGCTTGTGAAAAATGAGAATTACTGGGATGGGGAGCCGGGGCTTGATCGGATTGAAGTGACACAGATTGCAGATTCCGATGCGAGAGCGATGGCGCTCCAGTCCGGGGAGATTGATCTGACAAATACGATTGATCAGACGAGCACGACGCTGTTTGAAAATAATCCTGACTATCAGGTTTCCTCGATCATCAGTCCGCGTGTGAATGTGGCTTATATGAACCATGCACAGAGTAGTCCCCTGCATGATGTGGAGCTCAGAAAGGCGATCAGCTATGCAGTTAATCGGGAGGCATATGCAGAGTTGATCGGAGGAAGTCCGGCGCATGGTCTATACTCAGATGCAACGCCATTTGGAAATGAGACAATCTGCTCGTTCTCTTATGACAAAGATCAGGCAGAGCAGATTCTTGAACAGGCGGGCTATCGCGATGTGGATGGAGACGGAATCAGGGAGATGACCGATGGATCGCAGATGACGCTTCATTACCTTCAGGCAGCGGATCATGGATCAGCGGATTCTGCAATTCTTGCACAGGCGGTTCAGTCGGATCTGAAAGCAGTTGGAATCGATATGGAGATTTTGTCTGTGGAGAATCTTTCCGAATATCAGTCACAGGGGAATTTTGATTTTTACACGGGAAATGATAATTCCGCGCCGACGGGAGATCCCCAACTCTGGCTTGAGACGATGTATACAGGACTTGGAGTGTCCGGAAAAAAGAATCTGACCTCGTTTCAGGACGATAAGATTGATGAGATTGTTGCACAGATGAATCAGACATTTGATCAGGAGGCGCGCTATCGGCTTGCATCGGAGGCATCTCAGGAACTCAATGAGACGGCAGCGAATCTTTATCTGACAAACTCTTACTTGAACATGGTTTCTTCCGCAAGAGTGAAGCAGGCGGTTCAGCCAGTAGCGGATTATTACTTTATCACAAAAGATATTACAGTCGAAGAATAACAAAATAACAAAAAATAAAAGAATAACATCGAAGAATGACAATGAAACCTATTTTAGAAATTCAGGATTTGACAATTGATTACCCGGAACGTGCGGGGGTCGTCAGAAACGCAAATTTTGCCGTTCAGAGTGAAGAAATCATGGCGGTGGTGGGAGAGTCGGGAAGTGGCAAATCAACGCTTCTATCGGCAATTCTGGGCTTAATTCCGGCGGGTGGAGCGATCCGTGGAGGAAAAATTCTTTATAACGGGTCAGATCTGGTGAAATTAAACTGGGAGGAGGCGCGCCTGATCCGAGGAAGAAAGATTGCGATGGTATTTCAGAATTCGGGGGAATATCTGAATCCGAGACGAAAAATCGGAAGTCAATATCTGGAAATGATGAAATATCATCTTCCGGGGACGAAGAGAGAGCATCGTGGATGTGCGCTTGAGATGCTTGAGCGCCTTCATCTTGCAAATCCCGACCGTATTATGCAGTCATATCCGTTTGAGCTTTCCGGTGGAATGAGACAGAGAGTTGCGCTTGCAATGGCGCTGAGTTTAGAGCCGGAACTTCTCCTTGCAGATGAGCCGACGAGTGCGCTCGATGTGACGGTGCAGGCTCAGGTTGTCCGGGAGATGCTTCAGATGAGAAAACAGTTTGGGATGACGATCTTGATTGTGACGCACAACATCGGAGTCGCTTCCCGGATGGCAGATCACATTGTGGTGATGAAAAATGGGGAGCAGAGAGAGTATGGGACGAGACAGCAGGTGATTGAGCATCCCCAGGATGAATATACGAGATACCTGCTCTCGGCGGTTCCGGAGCTGGAAGCGTAAAAGTGTGTAAAAGGACATAAAAAGACGAATGGACGAAATGAGATGCAGAGAGACAGGAAATGGAGGTGAGGAAGACGGAAAAACAGGAAGATACGGAGATGCTCAGTGTGGAGCATGTAAGCAAGGTATTTGAGTTAGGACATCAGAGAGAGATTCGAGCTGTGGAGGATCTTTTTTTTAATATGTGCCATGGGGAGCGCGTGATGGTTGTCGGAGAGTCCGGATGCGGAAAGAGTACACTTGTCCGGATGATTTCCGGGATTGAGATGCCGACAAGTGGAAAAATTCTTTTTAATGGAAAAAATGTGCCAGATCTGCGCGGGGAGGAGCTTCGCCAGTATCGGAGACAGGTGCAGATGGTGTTTCAGGATTCCGCCCATGTCATTAGTCCGCGAATGACAATCGGGGAATTTCTGAGAGAACCGTGGATCTGCTTTGAGCACAAGAGCAGGAGAGAGGCCGACGAGGTGGTTCGCTATTCGATTCAGAGAGTCGGTCTGGATCAGAGTTATCTGAAACGTCGACCGCATCAGCTTTCCGGCGGAGAACTTCAGCGAATCTGTGTGGCGAGAGCGATCGCTCTCCATCCCCAGCTTTTGATCTGCGATGAGGCGACGAGTGCGCTTGATGTCTCTGTTCAGAAACAGATTCTGGATTTGATTCGGGAGCATGTCGAGGAGAGTGGGTGCAGTGTTCTTTTCATCTGTCATGATCTTGCACTTGCGGAAAATTTTGGGGATCGGATTGCTGTGATGTACCGGGGAAGAATTGTGGAGTGGCTGAATGGAAATCATTTAAAACGCGAGGCACTTCACCCGTATACGAGACTGCTTCTCGATTCGGTATTTTCAATTCATGATGAGCCGGACAAGCCGATTCCGTTTCTTCCGGAGGAGGGTGGTAGATCAGGCTTAGATCAAAATAAAAATGGCAGGGATGGAACCTTGGAAAGTATGGGCTGTGCGTTTTGTGCGAGATGTGAAAAAGCAGATGAAGAGTGCAGAAAAAAACGCCCGGAGCTTAACATGGTCAGCCCCGGACATTTCGTTGCGTGTTTAAAAATCGAAACGCAAAGATAACAATATAAACTGTCGTATTATTTATTATTTGATGAATTTGTCAATCGCCCGATTCAGTTCTTCAAGAGCAGTCTGATCGCCGTCCTGAACGGCATCAATGATGCAGGTGGAAATGTGATCTTTTAAAATCACACGGCTCAGGCTCTTGATTGCGGCATCGACTGCGGCAAGCTGAATCAGGACTTCACTGCAATCCCGTCCAGACTCTACCATTGTTTTGATCGCATTCATATGACCGATGATTTTTGCGATTCGGTTCAGTTCATTTTTCGTTTCTTTATGAATGTGAGTATGACTGTGGCTGTGACTGTGACTATGTTCATGGGTAAGTAAATCTTCTGACTTCTGTTCATGATCGCAAGTATGATTATGATCATGTTCATATTCATGATTAAGGAAATCATCGAGTTTATGGTCGTGACTGTGCTCATGCAGATATTTACCCCACTCATCAGCAAGGCGATCAAGAGTGAAGACGGCGTTTGCCGGACTTGTGGAGGGGCATCGGATGGCAGAGATTTTAGTCTGTGTCTCACAGTAGCGATTGTAGAGTCGGAAAGCCGTGTCGCCGTTTGCGATAATCGTGTGAATCGGGGCAGTGTCGAGGACTTGTTTTAAATTGCATGGGATTACATTTCGGATACTGCTGTCACTGGAACCTTTGATGTCACAGGTGAAGACAACATCCCAGAGGGCAATGCCGTGACGGAGCAGAAGCGATTTTTTTTCCTCGATGCTTTCTGGGACTGGCTCACCAAAAATTCGGGCGAGCAGTTTCCAGAAACGATTCTGTGGATGACCGTAGTAGAACTGATTCTCTCTTGATTTAATGGACGGAAAACTGCCGAGAATCAAGATTTCCGAGTGTTCATCATAGACCGGAGCGAATGTGTGGGAGACCCGTGTAAATCCAGGTTCCGGATAATCCGGAATAGCAGGTTGTGTTTGATTCTGGTGTGTATTCATCTAAATTTGGCGCAGGATACCCGGACCTTTTGGTCGTGGGAGGAATGCGTTCCGTCGTTAGACGGTCCTCCTTTCTGAAAATGTAAATTTTATAATCTTTCTTATTCGACTTTCATGATTTTTTTTGCAGTTAAAATCAAAATCAAAAGAATGACGCCGACGAGGACGATCGTACCGCCGGGTTTCAACCCAAGGTAGTAGGCGCAAAACAGACCGATGATCATGAAAAGCACATCAAAACCGATTGCGTAGAGGAGCGTCTGCCAGTAATTTTTTCCGAGTTGCATTGCACAGGCAGTCGGAATCACCATCATTGAGGATACGATCAGAGCACCGACGGTTCGGGCAGCGACGGCAACGGTGATTGCGGTCAGAATCGTAAAAATGAAATTCACGGCGGAAACCGGAATTCCGGCAAGGCGGGCACTGCGCTCATCGAGAGCAATGTAAAACAGTTCTTTGTAGAGAAGCAGAAACGTCAGAAGAACTGCAAGGCTGACTCCGGTGACGAGGTAAAGCTCAAGATCACTGATAGCCACAATGCTTCCGAAAAGAAAGCTGTTGAAATTGGCGGCATTTCCGACAAATCCCGAGAGTACACCGGCAAGACCGACACCGGTAGACATCATGATGGAGATCGAAAGCTCCGAATAACGCGGAATCTTTCTGCGAATCGCCTCAATGCCGAGAGAAGCCAGAATACAGGCGATCGCAGCGCCTGCGACCGGATTCATGCCGATCAGAAGACCACCGGCAACTCCTGCCAGAGAGGCATGGGAGAGCGCATCTCCGATCATTGAGAGACGTTTTAACACGACGACGATGCCAATGCAGGGAATCACAATCGCGAGAAGAATTCCGACGATAAATGCACGTTGCATGAATGCGTACTCAAAGATTTCCATGTGCAGAGGTCTCCTTTTCTGATTCATTAAATCGCCCGTCTGATACGGAGCAAGTGGTGTTCATATTTGATGAAATGTCCGTTTCCGAAGAATTTCCCGGAACTTCCTCGTGCGGGAGAAGACGGGTCTTTCCGTCCTCCAACAGCCACACATCGTCCGCAAGATCGTGAAGAGACTGAAGATCATGGGTGACCATGAGAATCGTCATATCACGCTTCTGATTCAGGCGCTGTAAGAGCTGGTAAAATTCGTTGGTATTCTGTTCGTCAATTCCGGAAGTCGGCTCGTCGAGAAGCAGAAGCTGAGGATGATTGACGAGGGAGCGGGCAAGCAGAACGCGCTGCTGCTGTCCGCCGGAAAGGCGTCCGATCAGGCGGTTCTGGTAGTCTTCCATACCGACCTGACAGAGAGCCTGATGAACCTGCTCTTTTTCCTTCTTTCCCGGGAAACGAAAACGTCCGATCTGGGAGTAGAGATTTGCCATCACGATCTCCTCAACTGATGCCGGGAAATCCCGGTAGGAAACCATGCCGTTCTGGGGGACGTAGCTGATTTTTTTCCAGTCTTTGAACTGGCGAATATCCTGCCCCATCAGCTGAATGCTTCCATTGTCTTTTCCGAGACGCATTTCACCAAGCATCAGCTTCATCAGGGTACTTTTTCCGGCACCGTTTGAACCGATCAGTGCAGAAAAATGTCCCTCTGATACATGGAGAGAGGCATGGTCCAGAATCTGACTGTTTCCGTAGGAAAAGCTGATGTCTGAAATGTTGATCATTTCCATGATGAAAGTCCTTTCTGTCTTATTGTTCATTTATACTCTGTATTTCATTTTTAAGTTGATTTATCTGCTTACGCTGTGTATTTCTCCTGTGCTCATTTTGAGTCTGTTTTTTATTCGCTCAGAGCTTCAGAGAGCGCATTTAAGTTGTCTCTCATAACAGAAAGATAATCATTTCCAGCCACAATCTCTTCTGCGCTGAGTCCCTCTAAAGGATTGAGAACGGAGGTTATAATTCCTGTTTCGGCTGCAACGGTGTCTGCGGATTTGGAGCTTGTCAGAGCCTCAAAAAAGATTACTTTGACATGATGTTCCCGCACAAAATCGATGATCCGTGCCATGCGTCTGGGAGTTGGCTCAGAATCCGGGGTCAGACCTTCAATTCCGACCTGAGTCAGTCCGTAGGCATCACAGAGATAACCGTAGGCTTCATGTGCGACAACGATTTCCCGGTTCGGAAGTGCCGCGATTGTGTTGTGAAAATCTTCATCGAGTTTGTCGAATTCTACGGCATATTTCTCATAATTTGCTTCATAAAAGTCTTTGTTTTTCGGATCAGCGGAGACGAATGCATTTTTGATGTTTTCCATTTCTTTTTTGGCATATTCCGGATTCAGCCAGACATGGGGATCAAGTCCACCATCGTGCGAGTGGGAATGTCCTGAATCAGAAGCGTGAAAATGAAACAGTCCGGTCGATTCGCTGTCATGATCGTGATCATGATCTGCATGATCTTCACCTTCACTGTGGTCGTGATCTTCATGATCGGAAAATTCGTGCTCCTCACTTTCGATATGCTCATCGTGTTCATCATGATTATCATGATTATCATGCTCATCGTGTTCCTCGTCCTCATCGGAACTATTTGTCCGGAGCGCAATGCCATTAGAAGCCTCAACAACCATCAAATTTTCATTCGTCAGGCTGTTGAGCACGCGGTCGACCCAGTGCTCCATACCTGCACCGCTGTATACAAAAACATCAGCTTTTTCAAGATTTGTCAGATCGGAGGCGGATGGCTCCCAATCATGCGGTTCGGTACCGGATGGGACGAGATTAATCAGATCGATCTGATCGGCACCGATTTTTGAGGCAAAGTCGTACATGGGATAGAAACTCACTGCCACTTTCAATTTTCCATCCTCAAGATTTTCAAAAGAAGAAGGGAGAGGATCGCTTTGGGCAAGTCTGCTACACCCGGATAGGGACAGGACAGCGGTCAGTGCAATGGTGATTGCCGTTGTCAGTCTGTGTAATTTATTTTTCATTGTTATGATGATCTCCCTCACTGCTGTTACAGGAACAAGAATGGTGGCAGGAGTGAACCTGCATTCCTGCCGGACTGATCGAAGTATGAGAATCTGTCATGTGTCCGGTTGCAAGTCCTCCGCCACATTGACTGCAATACCCATAGAGAATCAGGTGTTCCGGCTCTAAGAGAAAGCCGTGTTCCTGCCGAATATGTCTGGAAAATTCTTTTAAATGGGAACATTCGAGAGGAACGATCCGTCCGCACCTGAGACAGATCATTTTTCCCGGTTCACTCGTCTCATCTTCTCCGAGGTAGCGGTACTGAGCTTTTGAGCCATTTACCGATGGAATCCGGATCACGACACCGTCGCCGGTCAGTCGGTCCAAAGTCCGGTAAACGGTGGTCTGTCCCACCTGGATCTCCTTCTGACCGAGATAGACCATCAACTGATCAACGGTCAGAAATACATCTTTCTGTTCCCGCAGACAGTCCAGAATCAGCTCCTGCTGTCTGGTGCGGTATCTTCCTCTTTCTGCCATAAAAAAACACTCCCCGTTTCAAATTGAAAATGATTTCTGTTTTCATATTATAGCAGGGAGTGAAAAATTGTCAAGGCGAATCCACTGGAAAATAAAACCAAATTTCCTAAACTGAAAATGCTGTCGTCGCATAAAAGTGCCCCCGGCAGGAAGGCATCACGATGAAAAACCTCCCGCCGAGGGGCGAAATAAAAAGTCGATCAGATTTTATTTAGTCAAAGTTAAAGTGATCGAAGGACAGATCACAGCCACCGGCAAGTCTGCGGAAGATGTTGACTACGCGGGACATAATCTCCGGATAGCAATCTTCCTCAACTACCATATTCAGAAGAGTGAGATCCTCGTTGAAGCCGGTTCCCTTTACCATCGGAAGCTCGCTGATTTCTTTTATGATTGCATCTGCCTGCTCCTGATTGATTTTCTTTAATAAGCGATAGCTACGATTCATTTTATTCATGCTTATTCATCCTTTCCTGTTATTTTTTAGTGTTCCTGTCGTTTTAAACAGTGGGAGAAATCTGGAATTCCATTCCGTGAACATCGTAATATGAACACTATAATCATATTCTATCATACTCTAAAATCGTTCAGAGTTCAACGGAGATCTTTTCACAAAATCTGCTGTCACAACGGTATCGTATCATACAAAATTTTCACTTTAAAAAGTTATTATGGACAGGAATAAAATTAACTGTTAAATATTATAAAATAAGAGATTCTTGCTGAAAAATAAAAATAATTTAAGAAAATTCTTGACAGTACCGGAATTCTGGTGATATAGTAACGATAATTTATTTACAGCATCTGTTTCAGAGCTGTTTGAATTCCATATGAAAAACCGTGGAAGCGGAGATAACGGCAGTTATGGACTCCCAGAGAGCCTGCGATGGTGGAAAGCAGGCAGAACCCAGATTGTCAAATGGACCGCTGAGGGCGCAGTCAAAAGCCGGTAAAATGGCTGAGTATTCTGCGACGTTAAGGCTGGCGTTATCAGCCGGTAGTATGATAGTACTATGCAGAGCGCACAGGTTTTTTGTATCTTCGTATCAATCCTGTGAATTAAGGTGGCACCGCGGAATGAATATCCGCCCTTGATAAATCTTATTGGATGAGATTTGTCAGGGGCGGTTTTTTGTTTCATGGTCCTATCATACAAAAATGCTCCGCGAAGAATGTCTTTATTGGCAGGATCAGATATTGTAACTTAACTGAAAAAGTAGCAAGGGTAACAGAGGCAGAAGTCAGAACACACGATTTTTTGGAAAAGATTTTGAAAAAGGAGAATCAGGAATGACGAATAAAAATGGACGTTTTGCAATTCATGGAGGACAGTATATCCCGGAAACGCTGATGAAAGCAGTGATTCAGCTTGAGGAAGCTTACAACCATTATAAAAATGATCCGCAGTTTCAGGCGGAGCTGACTGAACTGTTTAACGAGTATGCCGGTCGTCCGAGCCGACTTTATTACGCAGAGAAGATGACGAAAGACCTTGGAGGTGCAAAAATCTACTTGAAGCGTGAGGATTTGAATCACACGGGTGCACATAAGATCAACAACGTGCTCGGTCAGGCACTTCTTGCGAAGAAGATGGGAAAAACCCGTCTGATCGCGGAGACCGGAGCTGGTCAGCATGGTGTGGCAACGGCTACGGCAGCGGCTCTGATGGGAATGGAGTGTGTGGTTTACATGGGAGAGGAAGACACGAAGCGTCAGGCTCTTAACGTTTACCGTATGCGTCTTCTCGGGGCGACGGTGATTCCGGTAACAACGGGAACAGGAACGCTCAAGGATGCGTGCTCAGCGTGCTTCCGTGAGTGGACAAACCGCATCGATGACACACATTACTGCCTCGGCTCAGTGATGGGACCGCACCCGTTCCCGACGATTGTGCGGGATTTCCAGTCCGTGATTTCAAAGGAGATCAAGGAGCAGATTTTGGAAAAAGAGGGACGTCTTCCGGACGCGGTTCTCGCCTGTGTTGGCGGTGGCTCCAATGCAATCGGCGCATTTTACAATTTTATCAACGATAAGGAAGTTCGCCTGATCGGATGTGAGGCAGCAGGACGTGGAGTCAATACCGCGGAGACCGCAGCGACGATTGCAACCGGAAAACCTGGAATTTTCCATGGCATGAAGTCGTATTTCTGTCAGGATAAATACGGACAGATTGCTCCGGTTTACTCAATCTCGGCAGGACTTGATTATCCAGGAATCGGACCGGAACACGCGATGCTTCATGATCAGGGACGTGCCGAGTACGTTCCGGTCACTGACGATGAGGCAGTTAATGCATTTGAGTATCTCGCACGCACAGAGGGAATTATTCCGGCGATTGAGTCGGCACATGCGGTTGCGTATGCGATGAAACTCGCACCGACAATGGGCAAAGATCAGATCATGGTAATCAATATTTCAGGACGAGGCGACAAAGACTGCGCAGCAATCGCGCATTACAGAGGGGAGGATATCAATGAGTAATCTTAGAAAAGCATTTGATCATGGAAAGGCATTTGTTGCATTTATCACCTGCGGAGATCCGGATCTTGAGACAACGGCAAAGGCAGTCCGCGCAATGGCGGAGGGAGGAGCGGATCTGATTGAGCTTGGAATTCCATTTTCTGATCCGACCGCAGAGGGACCGGTAATCCAGAGTGCAAATGTGCGCGCACTCTCAGCGGGAACGACGACAGACAAGATTTTTGAGATGGTAAAAAAACTCCGAAACGACGTGAAGATTCCGATGGTTTTCATGACTTATGCAAATGTAGTTTTTTCTTATGGAACAGAGCGATTTGCCGAGATGTGTGCACAGGTTGGAATGGATGGAGTGATTCTTCCGGATGTTCCGTATGAAGAAAAAGAAGAATTTGCACCAATTTTCGAAGCACATGGTCTGGAACTTGTGTCGCTGATTGCGCCGACTTCGGCTGATCGAATTGCGATGATCGCAAAAGAAGCAAAAGGATTTATTTATGTGGTTTCTTCTCTCGGTGTAACCGGAGTCAGAAGTGAAATCACGACGGACATCGGTGCATTGACGGAACAGATTCGTGCTGTCACCGATGTGCCGTGTGCGGTTGGATTTGGAATCTCAACCCCGGAACAGGCAGCGAAGATGGCAAAGGTTTCCGATGGAGCGATTGTCGGAAGTGCAATTGTGCGACTGATGGAAAAATACGGACGAGATGCGGTTCCTCATGTGGCGGAGTATGTGAAGTCGATGAAGGATGCGTTGAGGAGTTTATAAGTTATATGGCTTTGCAGTGATTTTGATTAAATGATGTCAGTTGAGTTAATCCGGATTGTGTGCTTATAAGTGAAATCGTGTAAACTTCTCAGAAATATGGATTTGAATAAAATACAGGCTCCGGAAGAGAGAAAGATTCTGCAACCCCGCTCTCTGGAGGAGCCATCCAAGTATTTAAGTATTGAATTTAAGTATCGTATCTAAGTGTTTTTTTAATTTTATTTTCTGTGTAAGATCTGTTATGTTATTTGGGATAAAATTTTTTTATTTCTTTCTAAAAAAATAAACTGGCGATTTTCTCCGTCTGGAGCGCCGTCTGCCTCCGCTTGAGCGAAGTGCAGATCCGGAACGTTTTTCCTCCATAATCAGATCAAACTCTGTGGGGGACATTCCAAGATCCTGTATCCGTTGTTGACGGCGCTGATAACGCTCGGCGCGCTCATTTTCCTCACGTTTTTCGATGTGAAATTTCACAAACATTATGATCGCAAGGACAACGGCGATAATTCCGATGATCCCAAGAGCAATCCAGAATCCAAGCGGAATGTGAATCTCAAGTGGTGAAACCTGTGAATTTGCATTGTTTTCCCTATTTTCCAAGGTTTCCACGGAGGTGGAAGACAGGGCAGATTCACCAGTTTCGCTGATAGAAGTGGAAGTTTCGCCAGCGGAATTTTCTGCGGATCCTGCATGATCTTCCAGAATAGAAACTTGCTTGGAATCATTTTCTGCACTTTCTGAGTCCGAAGTTTTTGATGCTCTCAAAAGCCATGTGTAACCGGCATCATGTCCTCCGTAACCGTAAGTGATCTGTGCAACTACTCGATCTGGTGCAGAAGCAGGAAGCTCGTAAGAGATCGAGGAGGTTGTGTCCGCAAACGTCGCATTGTTCGGCAGGGTAATTCTGCTGTCATCCTGAAGGTGAAGGATTGAGAGATCTGCTGCCGGGAGTCCCGCAATCGTCATATCGTTTGCGAGAGACGAGTATGTCGTATCTTCCGAGGAGACGTTTACTGAATAAAAATTTGCAAATCCAAAATCGAGCAGGGTCTTTGTGTCACTGTAATGTGTCTGATGACCGTTCAGGACGACGGCGACGAGACGCATGCCATTTCTTTCCGCACAGGTAACGAGGGTGTTGCCCGCTAGAGAGGTGTATCCGGTCTTTCCGCCAAGGATTCCGGGATAGTACTCAGGAAGATTTTTTTTCAACATCTTGTGTCCCGGGTAGACACGGCTTCCTTCCGGATTTCGCTTGGTCGGTGGGAGATCATAGTAACGGCTTGAGTCGATCTCTACGAAGGTGTCATTTTCAAACGCAGAACAGGCGATCAGCGCCATATCGTGAGCAGAGGTGTAGTGATCTGGATCGTTAAGTCCGCTCGGATTGTTGAAATGGGAATCTGTACAGCCGAGCGACTGGGCTTTCTGGTTCATCATTTCTGCAAAGGCTTCAATCGAACCGGCAGTGTGTTCTGCGAGGGCATTTGCCGACTCGTTTGCTGATTTTAAAAGCATCGCATAGAGACAGTCGCGCACACTCAGCTGGTCACCCTCGTCGATTCCAGCAGAACTGCTTCCGGATTCCACGTTGTAGACTGCATTGTGGGAGAATGTCACGGTCTCATCGAGATCACAGTTTTCGATTACGATCAGAGCAGTCAAAATCTTTGTGATACTTGCAGGGTAGTAAGCCTGATGAATATTTTTGCCATAGAGGACAGCGCCGGAACCAGCATCCATGAGGATGCCGCCCTCAGCGGAAATTTCCACATTGTCCGGCCATGGAACGGTACTTGCAAAGGCCGGGGGCGAGAAGATCAGCCCTGTCAGCAGGACAAGGGCGAGAAAAAACGAAGCGATTCGTTTCATAAATAAAATAAGTCCTTTCTAAGTCCTTTAAAAAATCTTTTGATAAAAATAAAACTCTTCCCATTAAAAAATCCTTCCAGTGACAGAGAGGAGACAGGACATAATATGGTAAAATCAATCAGTCTGTTTGAGACTCCGGTGGGAGAAGGTAGCGGGACGGGGCGTTTAAAAGTTGCTGAATTGCAAAATAAGCTGTGCCTGTCAGAATTCGCTTCTCATCCGATGAGACAAGCCCGATTGGCGGAAGTGCCTGGTAGGAGGCAAGATGCTCGTTCGCTGTTTTTCTGGCATCCTCAAGCAAAAGCATTCCGCCGTGTGTTATTCCTCCGCTAATGAAAATGCGGTCGGGGGTACAGATGGAGAGCAGAGATGCAATTCCGAGGCCGAGACTGTGCCCGCAGTCTCGAATCAGTTTCATCGCGAGCGGGTCCCACTGGCGCGCTGACTCGAAGACAGAACGGGCGGAGATCGCGGAAACGCGATTTAACAGGCTTTCCGGAAATGCAGACAGTTCCTGGGTTGCCCTTGATTCGAGGGCGGACAGGCTTACAAGAGAATCGAGGCATCCAGTTCGCCCGCATTTGGGACACACATTTCCATGTGGATCGATCGGAAGATGACCTGCCATCGAGAGCATGCGTGAATCGTGGAGACAGAGTCCGCCACGGGTCAGTCCGACTTCAACGCTGTCGTCTGCAAAAATGTGAAGCATGACTTCGCCTGTATTTTTGTCGGGCAGGTTGTGCCAGCAGGCAATTGCACCGGCATCGGCATCATGAATCAGGAAAATAGGGAGAGAAATCTGCTCTCCAAGTTTTTTACAGAGCGGAAAGAGAGTAGTGGCAGTGCCAGATGAGATCGATGAAATCAGGATCGATCCATCTACGCGACGGCAGGGATCAGGAACGGCGATTGCAGTAGCCGTGAGTTCCGGAAAATCTTTCAGAAATGTTGCCACGCCGTCTGCGATCTGCTCAATAATTGAGGGCATATTTTCCTCGCTTATCGCCTCAATCGGAACGGACAAAAGATGACCACACGGCTGTCCGTGAAAATCGTGCGGTTGAATTTCCAGCCAGTGTGCGGAAAGGCGGATTGCAAGCACTTTGTAGCGGTTGTAATTCAGGGACAGACCGACGGAACGCCGTCCTTTTTTTCCCGCTGTAAATCCGGTCTCGTAGATAAGTCCGGATTTTGTCAGAGAGCGGACAATTTTCGTCATCGAGGCTTGAGTCAGTCCCGTCGCCTCTCCGAGTTCCGCACGCGAACATCCCGGGTGGAGAGCGAGAAAGCGAAGCACCTCCGCCCGATTGGAATCCTGCATATTGATCTGGTTTTGTCCGCTTTTTCCGTTTATTTTTTCCTGCATAAAAAACCTCAATAATAATAGTTTATCATATATTTTACTAAGAATCTAGAATTCAAGAAAGCGAGGTGTAGCGGGCATTCCTCCCCGGTTGCTGTTCACGCATTGCGCAAACAGCAACGGATTTTGCCGATGCTTCGCATTCCAAATCGGCAAAATCTGCTACCACCACTGTATCATACGGCATTTTCAGTTCAGAAAATGCCTACCCGTGTACAGTAACCATCCCCGACCTAAGAGGCCGGAGTATCCTGCCCGTATTTAGTTAAATTTTTCAAAGGCAAATGCTTTAAATGGATCAGCCATCCGGCACAGCCCGCAAAGACAGCGACAACGCTGATCGCATAGGTGATCGCGATTCGACCGGCAGTATCCATGAAAAATGGTTCCGGCACAATGTTGATCAAAAGGTCGGTATTCGGGTCGAGCATCCACAGGTCATTGTTAAAGAAAATATGGTGAAAAATAATAAAGTACTTATTAAAATCTGTGGAGATGATACCTGCGAGGACTGCCAGAACGATGAAAAACAAAATAGTTCCGACACAGACTGTCTGAGGAAGTACCTTGCGCACATTTGCCTTTAATGCAAAGAGAAGTGCAAGGCAGACCGCCATCAAAACGAGACAGATCCGGCGCAGGGCAATCGCACCGAGAAAGAGCCCGCGCACATCCTCCATATGGGCGATTTCCCTCTCGTTAAAGAATTCCCGGGGCTGACCATTTACGATCGTCGGAACATGAAGATCCGCGCGATTTCCCCGCAGATATGCCATCATTTCATGGGTGACGTCGAGAAGGTCATCCATTTCCATATGAACATCGTCTAACACATCATATTTTTCATATTCGTTCTCGTAGTAACCGGGAGTCCAGTAGGTGACGACTTCCACGGAAGTGATGAGAAGAGTGAACATCAGCGCAAAGGCAAAGATGATGCCGAGAGCGCTGTGAAGAATTTTCATCATAATTAAAATCGTGTCCTTTCTTTTATATTTTATTTGCTCTGCACATCAAAGACGCTCTGGAACTTTAGAGCACAGTTGTACACGAATTTTCGTGTACAGTTATGGATTTCATTTTAATGTTTTGAGAGGGAAAAGTAAAGAAGTTGTTACGGTACACGGGGAGGAAATTTTGCAATGCATAAACAGTGACAAATTTTTGAAAAGAGAATACAGAAAAATTCAACAAAGAGAAAATCAGGACAGAAAAAATAGCGGAAAATCTCACAGAAAAAAATTACCTTTTGGTAAATCTTTTCTGTGATTGTGTGTTATAATACAGACGTAACAAGAAAGAGACAGGAAACAGAGACACATACCATTGCAGAAATGAAATGGCAGGTCTGCGGACTATCAGTATTTTGGAGGAATAGATAATATGGATACTTTAAAGGCTGAGAAAAGAGACATGTCAACAAAGGCAAAGAGACTGAGAAGAGAAGGTTATGTGACCGGAAACGTATTTGGCCATGCAATCAAGGGTTCTATCCCGGTTAAGATTGAGAAGAAAGATGCAGAGCGTCTGTTCAAGACAAAGAAGAAAGGCAGTCAGATCATGCTGGATGTCGATGGTGAGCAGATGGATGTTCTGGTAAAAGAGATTGATTACAATCCGGTAAAGGGTCAGCTTGAAGAGATTGATTTCCAGGCACTTGTAAGCGGCGAGGCTGTTCATTCTGTTGCAGAGGTTGTTCTGAAGAATGAGGCAAAGGTTGTCGGCGGAGTCGTAGAGCTGATTCTTGAAGAGATTTCTTATAAGGCAGTACCGTCAGAGATGATTGAGACGGTTGAGATTGATGTCGGCGATATGAAGCCGGGAGATGTTCTGAAAGTTGCAGATCTGCCGATCGCAAGCAATAAGAACATTCATCTGAAGACCGATCCGGAGGCTGTTGTTGTATCGGTTGTTGCTCCTAAGAGCGCAGACGTTCCGGATGATGAGGAAGCAGACGGCGACGAAAAGGATGCCAAGGCATCAAAGTAAAATAACTTTGTGAGTGTCGGTTTGAATGAAAAAACGGAAGCAGGAGATAGCGCAAGCTGTGTCCTGCTTCCGTTTTTATGTGTTGTATATGTATATCAAGATATATCGACAAGATAAGAAAATGTTGGTGCTTATAAAATCATTGCAAGTGCAAAATTATAAATGGCTCCAGAGATGACACTGATCGGAACGGCTACCATCAAAAGACGATTGAACAGCATATTTCGATCTTCCTCCTTCGGAGTTGATCCAAGGATTAAGGAACCACCGGAGGAAAATGGGCTGATGGCACTGGACTGCGCACCGATTACGGTACATGCAAAAAGTGCAGAGGAACTCAAGCCTGCGGATGCAGCCAGATTTGGAATCAGCGGGAACAGTGCCGGGGCAACGACGCCTGTCGTGGAGCTGAAGAAACTCATGATTGCGCCGACAATGCTGAATGCGATTGGCACCAGAGGTTTTGGAACATTGGAACCAATCCAGGTGGACAGCTCGTCGATCGTTCCGGCTTCTACGGCAACTGCAATCAGCATACCAGCACCTGCGATCATGACAATCGTGTTCCACGGAATTCTTGCCATTGCTTCTTTCTGCGGTGCCAGTTTTAATAACAAAGCAATCACTGCAAAAATAATTGCAACAAGACCGACATCTACTTTACTGCTGATGTATTTGATTGCAGAATTTCCAGGCATCAGAACCTGCAAAAGCGGGAAGATTAAAACGATGACCATCATAAGCATCATCAGGGTCAGAGTTGTTTTCTGATCTTTCGTAAATGCATCTGGTTTTTTGAAGGTAACGCCTTTTCCGATGTTGCGGTTTTCCTTAAAACCAAAGCGGAAAATTGTGACAAGAATCAGAGAGAACAGCACGGAGAAAAGAAAGATTTTCATTTCCATGCCGAAGGTTTCTACTGCGGTTACATCAGGAGAGGCTTCAAATGCCGTATCTGCCAGACCACGGAAAATGACACCGAGGTTTGAGGTCGGGAAGTTTCCACCTGCCAGTGCGCCACAGTTGATTGCAACTGCGCCGGTTAATTTATCCATCTTGGACTCATCGCAGATCACCAGAGTGATCGGTGCGAGAAATGCCAGTACAGTAAAGTAAGTTGCACCCATAACAGAGAGAATGATTGCCACTGCGAGAAGTGCATACGGCAGAAGACCCGGGAAGGTTCGGCACGTATATAAAAGAGCTCCTGACATTTTTTCCAAAGTTCCGTTGATCGCTGCAAAATTATAGAACAAAGATACAGATAAAATTACAAACATTGTGCTGGTTGGCCAGTAACCGATCACCTGCTTTGGTTTTAACCCCATGACGAAACAGCCGATGATATAGGCGAATACGATACAGAAAAGTCCCGTATTGATTTTCGTTTTGTACCCCAAAAAGATTGCCAGTGCAATCGCTAGAATAATCGCTACACTCAACATTGCGTTTCCCTCCCCTATTCTTCAATTCCAAGAAGTCTGTATGGAATCGTTTTTGTCATATGATAAACCTGTTCTTCTGGAATTCCATGATCTACAAGGTACTGCATATATTCTTCGAGAGCCAGTTCCCAGTGAGGATTTTCAGTCTGACCACCATCTGTATCGACCATCACATGTTCATATCCAACGGCATGAATGAGATCCAGATTGTCCGGAAGATTGCTCTTATATTTGCCACCGCCCATATTCTGAGCATAGCAACGTTCGAGAATGACATCGTAATCTTTTACCAGGCGGATCTGGTCGTCGATACTCATGTCGACCACCCACCATTCCGGATGTGTTACAACAATTTTTTTCACCCCGGCATTTCTTGCCGATTCAATGATTACAAACGCTTCTTCCGGAGAAACGTGTGCAGTGCCGAGCACCACATCGTAATCTTTGATTAAGCGGAAGACGTCATTCAGTTCCGGCACGACTTTTCCATCCCGCACCAGCTCAATTCCGTTTGCCGGATTCTGTCCCATTTTTTCGAGATGGCGTTTTGCGGACTGGGTGGGAAGCCAGATCTCTTTCGCTCCGAGTTTTAATCCCTTTTCTACGGCTTCGGGATTGATGCCACCCACTACCTTGTTCATGACAACACCGCCGTACATTGTAAATCCGGTGTTCTCTCCGTATACACGTTTTACATACTGATTTGTCAAATAAGCACGGTTGACGGTAAAACCGAGATGCGATTTGATTACGATGGCTTTTGCCCCCACGCGGATAGCGGCATCCGCCAATTCAAAGTCATCGTAGGCTCTTAATCTTAAATCTGGATTTGTATGCACATGCATATCGCATACACCCTGCAAAGATACTTTTCCCATACATTTCCCTCTTTTTCTGTCTTGATTGTGTTACTTTTTGAGTCTCATTTGCTTAAGCACGTTTATTGTAAATGCTTTTTGATAGCAGGAAAAGGCAAAATATGTTATACTTCCTATCGGAAAAACCGATCTCATATCTTGCGAAAATGGGATTGCAAGAGCGTTATAAGAGAGTGGTATCCTGCAAAAATGATAGGAACTGAGAATAAAAGCCGGGAACAAGAGGAGAAGCTATTTTGGAAATGAAAGAATTAAATTATCTGATTGCGATTGCGGAAGAGAAGAGTATCTCAAAAGCTGCCGACCGACTCTATATGGCACAGTCCAGTCTGAGTCAATTTTTGCAGACGATGGAAAGTAATTTGGACAGCAAATTGTTTGTCCGGACGTCCAAAGGTGTGCGTCTGACGGAAGCGGGAAATATTATGGTGAAATATGCGTATGCCACATTGGCGGAATATCACCGAACGCAGGACGAAATTCAGGATCTCAAAGAACTAAAAAGCGGAAGCGTTATTCTTGGAATCAGCGGTTTTCGCGGTTCGTACCTGCTTCCACCGGTATTGAATGCGTTTAAGCTGGATTATCCGGGGATTCGGGTGAAAATTGTGGAACAAAATTCTATGATCCTCGAGCAGATGTTGCTGAATGGAGAGATTGATCTCGCCTTGTTGGTGCTTCCTGTTTCAGATAGCAGACTTCAGCCGACCTTTGTCATGAATGATGAGATTTGTCTGATTGCCCATGAAAATCATCCCATCTTGAAAAAGGCTAAAAAATTTGCACCGACAGGAAAAAAAATTTCCCGGATTCCGCAATATGTAGATCTGGCAGATGCGATTCCATATGAATTTTTCTTGAGTGATTATGATACGATTCTTGGTCGGGAAGCCCGCCATATTTTCAACAGAAACGGACTCCAGCCGATTACCTGCAATGAGTCTCTCACGGCGCTGATGGCCTCTGCTCTGGCTGCCGCCGGTCATGGACTTGCCTTTACTTATTACAGTTCGCGTCATTATTTCCGGGATGCCAAATTTCTATCTCTGGGAGCAGATCTTGCCTCTATAAAATTGGCGACAGCGCTTCCGCCGGGACGATATCATTCCAAGGCAGCGTTGGCCTTGCAGGAGGTTCTCTTGAAAATTTTATCGAATGATTGATGAACTATAAATTTTGTCGAAACTTTCTTCGGATTTCCTCTGCAAGTATGAGAAAACAAAAGCAAATTGAAATTTCAGTGTAAAGTTTTATAATGATACCAGAACTGTGAGATTTCGAGAGCACATTAAATAACTCAGGGAGGATGACTCCTCATTGACAGATGGAGGATCGCCAGTCTTCTCAGGAAACAGGAGCATAAAGAAGAATGAAGAAAGACGAAGAAATGATTTTGAGAGATACGGTGATTGAGGTGGATCTCGATCGGATTGCCGGAAATATGAGAGCAATTAAAGCGATGGTGGGAGAGAAAACTGCGGTTGCGGGCGTTGTCAAGGCGGACGGGTACGGTCATGGCGCAGTGGGGATTGCAAAAACGCTGATGGAAAACGGCGCAACCCTGTTGGCGGTTGCAACGCTTTCGGAGGCGATTGAACTCAAAGAGGCATACCCGGATTATCCGGTTCTGATTATGGGACTGACGCCGGATCGTCTGCTCTCTGTCGTCGCAGATTATGGGATTATCCAGACAATCGACACGCTTCATCAGGCAGAGATTTTAAATGAACTGGCGCATAAGCGCGGAAAGAAGGCAGTTATTCATATCAAGCTCGATACAGGTTTTCATCGACTGGGTTTTCCGGATACAGAAAACGGCATAAAAGAGATTGTGAGCGTCTGCCGTCTGCCGTGGATCGAGGCGGAGGGAATTTACACGCATCTCGTTCTGAAAGATGATGAGTCGAACAAGGAGCAGTTTGCGCGCTTTACGAAAGTTCTCAATGCGCTTGAAAAAGAGAACTGCCGTTTTAAGTACCGCCATATTGCGGACAGCATCGCTTCGGTCGACTATCCGGAGTACCGCATGGATATGATCCGCGCAGGCGCGATTATTTACGGTTTGAAAGGCTTCCACAAGGGTCAGCTTGATATTCGTCAGGCTCTGACATTTAAGACGAGAATCAGCCATATTTCGGAGCTGAAAAAGGGAGAGGGAGTCAGCTATGATTTCCTGTGGACAACACCGGAGGACACAAGGATTGGAACTCTGCCGTTCGGCTATGCGGACGGATACCCAAGAAACCTTCGCGGAAAAGGAATCGTGACGATTCACGGAAAACGGGTTCCGATTGTCGGTGTGATCTGCATGGATCAGTGTATGGTCGACTTGAAGGATGTTCCGGAGGCGCAGATCGGGGATGAGGTCATCATTTACGGCGATGGAAGTGAGAACACGCCGGATGTGCAGGAGGTCAGCACGCTCGCAGGGACGAACAAGAATGAGATTGTATCTCGCCTGACACGGCGTTCTCCAAGAATCTACACGCATGGAGATCAGGGTATGAATAAATGAAATTAAGAAATATTGAGTGCCGAAGTCAACGTGAACGGTGAATAAGAACAACGGAAAAGACAACAGGATGACAGCAGAAAGTTGAGGGAGAAAGATGACAATCAGAGATCAGCTGGAACATATCGAAGAAAAGCAGGAGGAATTGACGCAGATTCGCCGGACATTTCATCAGCATCCGGAACTGGGGACAAACGAGCACTGGACTGGGGAAAAGATTCGGGAGTACCTCGATCAGTGGGGAATCTCGTATGAGTTTCCGGTTGCAGATACGGGAATCGTCGCAAAGCTCGAAGGAAAGAAGGCGGTAGCCGATAACGGGAAGAAGGGAAATACGATCGGACTGCGCGCTGACATCGATGCGCTTCCGTTAAATGAAGACCCATCGAGAACCTACTGCTCGAAGAATCCGGGAGTCATGCATGCGTGCGGTCATGATGCACACATGACGATTGCGCTCGGAACGGTAAAACTTCTCAAGGAGCATGAGGACGAGTGGAGCGGATGTGTGAAAGTCTTCTTCCAGCCGGCGGAGGAGACGATCGGAGGTGCCGACCGCATGGTCAAGGCGGGATGCATGGAGAATCCGAAAGTCGACTATGTGCTCGGTCTTCATGTGATGCCGACGTATGAGGTCGGCGAGATCGAGGTCCGTCATGGAAAGTTGAATGCATCCTCAGATGAGATTCACATTTATATCCACGGAAAGAGCTGTCATGGCGCTTATCCGGAGACGGGCGTTGATGCGATCGTGATGTCAGCGACAGTCATCAACGCGCTCCAGAGCCTTGTGAGTCGAAATGTGTCCCCACTGAACAATGCGGTTTTCACACTCGGAAAGATTCAGGGAGGAACAGCCGGAAATATCGTCGCCGGAGAGGTCGAGCTGACCGGAACACTCCGAACGACCGATCCGCAGACGAGACAGTTCTGCATCGACACGATCCGCCGTCAGGTCGAGTGCATCTGCGAGGGCTTTGGTGGAAGCGGAGGGCTTAAAGTTGTCCCGGGATATGCGGCTTTGATCAACACGAGTGAGATCGTGGATCTCATCGCAGAGACAGCGTCAGAAATTCTCGGAAAGGAGCACGTTCACGAGAAAGAATTTCCGAGTCTCGGCGTTGAGGATTTCTCGTTTTTCTTAGAGAAAGCACCGGGTGCCTTCTATCATCTGGGATGCGCAAACAAAGAGCGGGGAATCACAGCTCCTCTGCACAGCGATCATTTTGATCTTGATGAGCGCTGTCTTCCGATTGGAGTGCGGATGCAGACGGAGCTTGTGCTGAAGCTTCTGACCAGATAAAACCGCGAGAATGTGCAGTGATTCTGTCTGATTGGAAGATGTCGGCAGAGCTGACCAGAATCACGCGCCAGGTCTTTGTGAGTGTCGACCTGAATAAAAAATCAGGTAAAATTTTTCACGATGCTGATATATTCTTTCGCGTGGTAGGGAAGATAACTGCCACGCCGATAGGCGGCGACAAAGTCCACGGTTGTGCAGGGATTTCCGACAGAGAAGCGCACAACCGATGGCGGTGGCTGAATGTGTTTTAAGTGAGTTTCGGTGACAAACCCACATCCGTATCCCTTTGCGACGAGCTGAATCATAGCCGGAATGTTGGCAGTCTGGAGCTTGATGTTTGGTGTAAATCCACTTTCCTTGAAGAGGTGATCGACGGTTTGTCTCGTCCGCTGTCCCGGAATTTGCAGAATAAATTTTTCCTCTCTCATCAGGTTCATGTCCATCCATGAAAATTTGCATCCATCCCGATGGACTCCTTTTTCAGCGAGAGGGTGATGGTCGGGCATGATCAGAAGAACCTCTTCGTGGCTGATGATTTCGTAGTCAATATCAGGGCTTTTGATCGGAAGATTAAAAAAAGCGAGATCGCTCTCTCCGTTCAGAATCATGCTCTCGAGCTGATTGGAGTGTGATTCTAAAATATTGAGCTGAACGTTTGGGTAGAGAGAGTTGAAAATCGGGAGCGTGCAGGGAAGCATGTAGGTTCCGCGCATGGTAGGAAAGGCAATCTTGAGAGAACCGTGATTGTCCTTGATGATGTCTCCCATCTCCTGATCCAGCTCTTTTTTTAAGTTTAAAATTTCAGTTGCCTTTGCGACGTATCGTTCTCCGGCGTAGGTCAGGACGAAGCGATGACCGAGTTTACGGAAAAGTTTCTGACCGAGATCGGACTCCAAATTTTGGAGAAACTTTGTCAGCGTCGGCTGAGTGATATACAGTGCATTGGCTGCTTTTGTGATATTCTGATATTTTGCAATCGCAAGAACGTATGATAAATCTTTGAAATCCATAAAATCCCCCGTTATGTGTTATATGTAATATGTTGTGTAGTGTGAGTGAAGATGAATGATGGAACTGCCACCATTATTTGAACAATACAAATGTAGCATATTTGAGAGCGAGATTCTATTTTAAAAAAAAATTCTGTGAGCTCCTGTTTTACTATTATGCATAAAAACTATGAAAATAATAAAAAATATGAATTTTGACCACATCCTTTTCGCTGAAAATCCGTGAAAAATGCGGGGGAAATGTGAGAAGAACAGAAAAAATGCAAAAAACTATTCTTTCAAACTATAATTTAAATAAAAACAATGAATTGTACAAAGATAAAAACATTCCCTATAATGAAATCAACGCCGGTGAATAAAGGAAATAGAGATTAATCTGATGGACAGGAAAGAGAATGGAAGGGGAGCGAGGATTTCATGTGGGGAGAACAGTCGAATGTGACGAAGATTCCAGTCACAATCATGAGAGGCGGAACAAGCAAGGGAGTGTATATTTTGGAGAAGGACATGCCAGAGGATCGTGGAGAATGGGATGAGCTTCTTCTGAGAATGATGGGGAGTCCGGACAAGAAACAGATTGATGGACTTGGCGGTTCTCAGTCCGTGACGAGCAAGGTTGCGATTGTCGGGGTGTCGAAGCGGGAAGATGCCGATGTGGATTACACATTTGCACAGGTGTCTGTGGACAAGCCGATCGTCAGCTACAAGGGAAACTGCGGAAATATCTCCTCGGGAGTCGGACCGTTTGCAATTGAGAAAGGTCTGGTAAAAGGGGACGGGAAAACGACGAGCGTCCGGATTTATAACACAAACACGGATAAAATTATTTCTGAAGATGTGCAGACGAGAGAGGGAGCTGTCGTTTACGACGGAGATTTTCAGATTGCCGGGGTTCCGGGAAGTGCTTCCCCGATCCGTCTGAAATTTATTGATCCGGCAGGAACTCTTGGACACGGACTTTTGCCGACCGGACATGCAGTTGACATTTTGGAGGTTCCGGGATACGGTAAGGTTGAAGTTTCCATTGTAGACGCAGCAAATCCGCTTGTGTTTGTGAAAGCAAAAGATTTAGGTCTTACTGGAAAAGAACTTCCGGATGAGCTGAATGCCGATGAAGAAAAATTGAATCTTCTTGAGACGATCCGGGGACTTTCCGCAGTCAAACTTGGGTTGATTGAAGATTACACGAAATCAGCCTGGGAGACACCGGGAATTCCGAAAATGACCTTTGTCGCAGAACCGGAAACGTATGTGACTTCAGATGGGACGAAAATCGAGAAAGACCAGATTGATCTTCTCTCAAGAATGATGTCCATGCAGAAGACACATCCGAGTTATGCGATGACAGGGGCGATGTGTACGGCAGGTGCCGCTGTGGTTCCGGGAAGTGTGGTACAGCAGGTATTAAATCCGAATGTGGATACACAGTTTATCCGCATTGGTCATCCGGGAGGAATTCTGGAATGTGGGGTGGATTACCAGAAAAAGGATGATGAGCCTGTGATTGAGGATACATTTGGTTTTCGCACGGCAAACCTTCTCATGGAAGGCGTAGCGATGGTCAGAAGATAAAGGGGGAAGAGGAGAATGATCAGAGAGTTTCTGCCACAGATTTCTTTGTTGGTACTGGTAGCAGTCATTGCAGTTGGATTTATCAAAAAAATTAATATTGGATTTTTCTCAATCGGTGCAGCATTTCTGCTGATGCTTCTTGGCATGGCGGTCGATTTTCAGGTTCCTGCGGGCGAAGCGATGCGTGCATTAAAGGCAAGTGATGTGACGAAAGGTTTTTCAAGTTCCATGTTTGTAACGTTGGTCGGAGTCACGTTTCTGTTTGGAATGGCTTCCCAGAATGGCACGCTTGATCTGTTTTCCAAGAAGATTGTAGCACTTGTCGGAAAGAGAACCTACCTGATTCCGGTGTTGATGTTCTTCCTGTCCGCATTTATTTCCGCAATCGGTCCGGGTCATATCGCAGCAGGTATTCTGATGACGACATTCGCCGTCTATCTGGCACTTGAGCTGGATATCAATCCGATGGCGACTGCTCTGTACGCAAAACTTGGAGCAAATGCGGGTTGTGCATCTCCGCTGTCCCTGACGGGAATTCTTGCAAAAGAACTCTCCACTCCGCTCGGATATGACGGATTTTCTCTTCATCTGTTTCTGAGCACGCTTCTGTCGGGATTTGTATTTACTCTGGTTGTCTATATTCTGTATAAAGGATATAAAGTAAAAGCGGACAATCCGATGAAACTCTCTGAAATTCCGAAGTTCAATCGGAAACAGCAGATCACGATGGCTTCGATTGTGATTATGGTTATCTGTTGTATCGGATTTAAACTCGATACCGGTCTTTTCGCTTTCGTCATGGCAGCTGTGCTGATTCTGCTTGGCTGTGCCGATGAGAAGAAGGCAATCAAGAGCATTCCGTGGGGAACTTTGATTATGATCTGCGGAGTGGGGGTTCTGGTAAATATGATCAGTGTGATGGGCGGAATTGATCTGATTTCCGATACGCTGGCTTCTTTCATGACGGCGCGTACCGCAGCTCCGATCATGGCAGCAACATCAGGAATTCTTTCCTGGGTAAGCTCGACAACCGCAGTCGTGATGCCGACTCTGTATCCGATTTCTGCAGAGATCTGCCAGAGATTTGCCGGAGTCAATTATGTGGAACTGATTTCTGCAATTACCGCAACTTCTTTTGCAGCAGCAATCAGCCCGCTTTCCACAGGTGGAGCGATCATCATGTCCTCCTATTCCGCAGCGAGAGAGACGACAACCGAGGAGATGAACAAGATGTTCTATACGCTGTTCCTGCTGTCTGTTGGAAACGTATTAATTAATGTTCTGATGGCAGTCGTTGGAGTGTTCAGTCTCGGCGGTTTATTCCTGTAAAAAACGACTGATACATTGATATAACACTCATGTAAGATCAGAAAAAAAGCTCCGGAGACAGAAAGAGCAATGCAAACCCGTGTGAGACGTTGGTGTTTAGACTGCGTAGTTTGCAGTCTTATGAACCATTACGTCGAACCCGGAGCGAAAGCGTGTTTGCATGCCCTGTTCTGTCGAAGGAGCTCTTGTGTCTTGTGAAAAATCTGAAATGATCTTAAATTAAAGTTCTGTTGAATCATGGTAACTCTGAATATATGATTTATTTTATTCAGATATATGATTCGGGTGTGTCCCTATCGAAACTTCTCAAACGTAATCGTTTTCTTGTCTGCATCCATCCGGCAGAGCGTTCCCATCGGGAGAGTTCCCATCGGTTTGCTGTGACCGGAGCGGATGTGGCTCATAACCGGAACGGAGAGTTTTCCGAACCAGTCCTGAAGAAATTCATCAATCTTGTAACTTCCATCGTAGCGGTCATTCGTGCAGTCGGTGAAATCTCCGAGGAGAATTCCGGCTACATTCTGGAAAAGACCAGTCATCCGCATCTGCGTCAGATACATGTCGAGCGACGGGATGGACTCCTCAACGTCCTCAAGGAAGAGGATTTTTCCGGCGGTCTCAAGCTGATAGAAGGTTCCACAGGCTCTGCCGAGAAGTGAGACATTTCCGCCGGCGAGCATACCCGACGCAGTTCCAGGGTTAATCGTGTGAAAACCGTCCTCGTCCGGTGGATTCGTGAAGCTGATCGGTTCCTCACCGAGATTCAGCGCCTTAAAGAAGCTCTCTTTCGTGTATGCATCGAAATGCTTTCTCATATTGGAGCAGACCATCGGTCCGTGGAAGGCGACGAGGTTTCCATACATCTGAAGAGCAGACAGGATGTTTGTGATGTCGCTGTATCCGACGAAAATCTTGGGATTTGCGCGGATCACATCGAAATCAAGAAATTCCATGATCTGCGAGCTTCCGTATCCGCCACGCACACAGAAGATGGCGTTCACCTCCGGGTCTGCGAACATCGCGTTGATGTCATCAGCGCGCTTCTTTGCTTCGCCAGCGAGATAGTTGTGGAAGTTGGAGAGCTTTGCGAGCTCTCCTCCAACCTTAACGTGGTATCCCATCGCCTCAAGAAGGGCGATACAGTCTTTTAATTCTTCCTCTTTGATCGGAAAAGACGGAGCGATAAGACCGATGGTATCGCCCGGCTTTAATGGAGATGGAAAAACGATCATAGGTATGCCTCCGAAATTATTCTTTGTCTGCGTATTTCAGCAGGGTGTGTCCGATGTAAGTCTTCAGAACGTTCTGGCAGTTCGGCTTTACAAGGAGCTGTGCATTACGATAGTTGAGCGGAATGATTGGCATCTCATCGATCAGCAGTTTCTCTGCATCGGTGAAGAGCTCCATTCTCTTTGTGTTGTCTGCAAGGCTTCTTGCCTCCATCAGCATGTCGTTATACTTCTGAGCATCATCGTTGAGCCAACGGCACTGATAGTCATTCTTTGTCAGGGTGAAGCACTCAAGGTTCGTGCTTGCGTCCGGATAGTCGCCTACCCAGCCATCGTAGCAGATATCAAAGTTTCCGTTTCTCTGCTCATCCCAGTATACCTTGGACTCGTAGGTTGTGATCTCTGCATTGACACCGAGGTTGTCTTTCCACATTGCCTGCATGGCCTGAGCCATATCCTTCTGCTCCTGATCGTTCTGTGTGATCAGAGTCAGGGTCGGGAAACCTTCGCCGTTCGGATATCCTGCCTCAGCCATCAGCTCCTTTGCCTCGTCAACATTCTCCTCAAACAGATCACCGACGGTGTCGCGGAAGTCCTTATCAGAACCCTCGTAAGTGATTCCGTGAGGAACGAAAGCGTAAGCCGGTTCCGGCTTGGAAGCCTCGATCGTCTGGGTGATGACTTCGCGGTTCAGAGCCATGGAGAGAGCTTTTCTCACGCGGGCATCAGACAGATATTCCTTGGAGCAGTTGAAGTCATAGTAACGGGTTCCGATCAGATCGTAGGACTGAAGCTCATCGCTTCCATCGTACTGGCTACGAGCCTGAGTTCCGAGAACTGCGTTGTCGAGGACATCAACCTCACCGGCATTGTAAGCGGAGAGAGCAGCCTCTGCGGACTCGATGAAGATGATGTCAACACCGTCGAGCTTGACATTCTCTGCATCATAGTATTCCGGGTTTTTCTCAAGGATGTAGCTCTCCTGCGGATTAATCTCCTTCAGACGGAAAGCACCGTTGCAGACATAGGTGTCAGCGGATTTTGTCCACGGGATAGAATTCTCAACGACATCCTTCTTCGTCGGGAAGTATACAGTTACAGCGGTCAGATCCGGGAAGTAAGCGGTCGGATTCTCAAGCGTAACCTCAAGAGTCTTGTCATCGACTGCCTTGACGCCAACCTCATCTTCGGTTGCATTTCCCTCGTTGTAAGCCTGTCCATTCTTTACATAGTAGAGATAAGCAACGCCCGGGGATGCGGTCTCAGGATTCAGAGCACGCTTCCATGCATACTCGAAATCGCCTGCGGTCAGGTCAGAACCATCAGACCATTTCAGACCATCGCGGAGTGTGAACGTGTAAGTCAGACCGTCATCGCTGACTTCATACTTTTCTGCACAGCCATTGATCAGTTTTCCATCTGCGCCAACCTGCATCAGACCGGTGAAGAGGTTCTGAAGGACGGAGGAAGAGGTGGAGTAGTTGTTCATGTTCGGATCAAGAGTTTCCGGCTCTTTTGACATGACGTACTTGAGAACTTTTCCGTCTGCGGAGGAATCGGTTCCGGCAGAAGCAGAAGCGGATGTTTCGGTACCACCGGCGGAGGACGCGGAACCAGAGTTTGAGTTACCGCCACAGCCGGTCAGTGCAGTTGCCATTGCCACACTGAAGAGAAGTGCACACAGACTTTTTTTCATAATCGTAACCTCCTTGATTTACCGGATTTTTCCGGCATGATTTGTAATGAATGATTTATGAGTTTCCGTAATAATCCAGTCGACTCTGAATTACGGTTTCATAATCATTTATATAGATGACAGGCAACTTTATGCTTGTCATTTATATTTTGAAGAAGTGGTTTTTTCTTTGCGCAGATGTCTTTTGCATAAGCGCATCGGGTTCTAAACGGGCATCCGGACGGTGGATCGATCGGGGAGGGCACATCGCCCTGAAGGATGATTCGCTGGCTCTTAGAAGCTCGAATCGGGTCTGCGACCGGAACTGCCGAGAGCAGGGACTTTGTATACGGATGCATCATATTGTCATAGAGCTCATCAACCTGAGCATACTCCACAAGATTTCCGAGGTACATCACGCCGACTTCCGACGAGATGTGACGAACCATCGAGAGATCGTGGGAGATGAAGAGATAGGTGAAATGAAATTTTTCCTGAAGCTCCTCGAGAATGTTGATGACCTGTGCCTGAATCGAGACATCGAGTGCCGAAATCGGCTCATCGCAGACGATGAATTCCGGCTCGGCTGCGAGCGCGCGGGCAATGCCGATTCGCTGTCGCTGACCACCTGAAAATTCATGTGGATAACGGTTTAAATGGTCCGGCTTTAATCCGACCATCTCGATCAGTTCCCGAATGCGGTCCTCGCGCTCCTTTCCCTCGTGGAGTCTTAATGCCCACATTGGCTCCGCGATGATGTCGCGGATATTTTTTCTCGGATCGAGCGAGGTGTAAGGGTCCTGAAAGATCATCTGCATCTTTTTGCGGTAAGGCTGCATCTGAGCATCGCTTGAATGGGTGATGTCCTCTCCGTTAAAGAGAATCTTTCCACCTGCCGGATCATACAGGCGGAGGAGTGCGCGTCCGACGGTGCTCTTCCCGCAACCGGACTCTCCGACGAGTCCCATCGTCTTTCCCTGTGTGATCGAGAATGAAACGCCGTCGACTGCTTTTAAGTAGCGGGGTTTTGAGAAGAGCCCGCTTTTGAGTTTAAAATGAATCTTGAGATCCTGCGCTTCGATACAGGTTTTTTCGGTCACTGACATGTTCGCTGTCGCATGTTCTGTCATCGATGTTGTCATCAGAGCTTCACCTCCCCGATTTTTGCTTTTACGGATTTATGGTGCAACCAGCATGCACTGCTGTGGTGTTCACCGAGAGGAACAAGTGGTGGCTGGTACTGTCTGCAAACCTCCATAGCGTGAGGGCATCTTGCGGTAAACGGACAGCCCTTCGGTGGATTCAAGAGATCCGGCGGGGTGCCGTAAATTGGAATCAGTTTTTCCTTTGTCTCTTTCGGAATCGAGGCGAGAAGACCGGCTGTGTATGGATGACCGGTTCGATAGAAAATGTCCTCGATCGAGCCTTCCTCCATCACGAGTCCGCCGTACATGACGAGGACGCGGGTGCAGATGCTTGCGATTACGCCGAGATCGTGGGTGATCAGGATGACGGAGGTCCCATACTCCTGCTTCATATGTGCCATCAGATCAAGGATCTGCGCCTGAATCGTCACATCGAGGGCTGTCGTCGGCTCATCTGCGATCAGAAGCTCCGGCTGACAGCACATCGCGATTGCGATCATCACACGCTGGCGCATACCGCCTGAGAGCTCGTGAGGAAACTGCGAGAGTCGTTTTTCCGGACTTGGGATGCCGACGTCCTCAAGCATCTTGAGGGCGCGAGCTTTTGCCTCTTTTTTGGAGAGTTTCAAGTGGCGCATCAACGGGTTGCAGAGCTGTTCCTCAACCGTAAACAGTGGGTTTAAGCTCGTCATCGGGTCCTGGAAAATCATGCCGATTCGATTGCCCTGAATCGAGCGCATTTCCTTTGCTGTTTTATGTAAAAGATCTTCGCCGTTAAAGAGAATCTTGTCTGCTTTGAGATGAGCATTGTCTGCGAGAAGGCGCATGATTGAGAGCATCGACACGCTTTTCCCGCAACCGGACTCTCCGACGATTCCAAGGCTCTCTCCGCGGTTTGCGTGAAAGCTGATGCCTCGGACCGATTGCACAATGCCGGCATCAGTCTGAAAGCTGGTTCTCAAATTTTTGACTTCTAGTAATGTTTCGCCTGTTTTTTCACTCATAGTTTTTCCGCCTATCGCCTATTCTATCGTTTGTTTCTATTTCTCTGTTTGTACCTGTTCAAGTTGTTTTTACTTTTTTCTTTCTCGCTTTTTCTTTTCTGCTTTTTTTATTTCTTCAGTCTCGGGTCAAGTGCATCGCGCAGTCCGTCGCCGATGAAGTTCAGAGAGAAAATAGTGATGCTGATCGCACTTGCCGGGAAGAGCATCATGTATGGGTAGGAGAACAGGTACTCGATCGCGTCGTTTGCGAGAGTACCCCAGCTTGCCATCGGAACCTGAATGCCGATTCCAAGGAAGCTCAGGAAGGCCTCCTGAAAGATTGCGGATGGAATCAGGAAGGTGACAGTGACGATAATCGATCCCATACTGTTCGGGATCAGATGATGGATCAGGATCTGCCATTTGCTCAGTCCGCAGACTTTTGCGGAAAGGGCGAAATCCTGTTCGCGGAGTGTGAGGATCTGGGCTCGCACCATGCGCGCGGTCGTGATCCAGTAAGTTAAACACATCGCGATCAAAATGCTCTGAATATTATTTCCGAGGAACATCATCAGAAGAATCATGTAGATCAGGCTCGGGATTCCGGTCAGGATATCCACGATTCTCATCATCACGAGATCAACCATACCGCCGAGGTATCCGGCGATTCCTCCGTAGAGAACGCCGATAACCATGTTGATTGCGGCAGCGGTAAATCCGATTGTCAAACTGATTCTTGCTCCGTACATCGTGCGGACGAAGATGTCTCGTCCCATTTTGTCGGTTCCGAACAGGTGCAGGGCACTTGGCCATTCAAGCGGATGGGCGAAATCGGTCTGATCGTAGGTATATGGGGAAAACATTGGGACAAGGATTGCTAACAATGTCATAATCACGAGAACTGTGAGCCCGAGCATTGCGAGTTTGTCCTTTTTTAAGCGCATCCAGCACATTTTCCAGTAGGAAACGCTTGGACGGCTGATCGTCTCTTTCTCACGTTCCGAGTCGGAGAGCGGGGCAAGCAGAGCCTCCGGAATCTCATCAGTCATGGAAAGAGAGTGGGTTGGTTCATTTGGTTCAATCGTCGGCATCTTGGAAGATCCTCCTTTTTCTTTCTGGTGATCAGTTTTTACTCAGTGATTTTTACTCTCGGGTCAATGACTGCGTACATGATATCTACCACAAGGTTGCAGATGATAATCATGGAACCGAGAAAGACGGTCAGTCCAAGGACAACGGAATAGTCACGGTCTGTGATTGCAGACACGAAATAGCGTCCGAGACCGGGAATACTGAACAGTTTTTCGATGATAAAGGTTCCTGTCAGAAGGCTTGCCACCATCGGTCCAACGTAGGTCACTACGGGAAGAATCGAGTTTTTCAGTGCATATTTTCCAATTACCTGAAATTCCGGAACGCCTTTAGAGCGCTCGGTGCGGATGTAGTCCTGACGTAATGTCTCAAGCATGCTCGAGCGCATCAGTCGGGTGATGTAGGCGATCTGGGAAAATGCCATACAGAAAACGGGGAGAATGTATCCCTTCCAGGATCTGAGTCCGTAGGATGGGAAGATTTTCCATTTTTCACAGAATAAATACATCATCAAAACGCAGATGACGAAACTTGGGACGGAGACACCGATCGTCGCAAATACCATCGAAAATCCATCTGCAAGTTTGCCTCGCCGGACAGCTGCGATGATTCCGAGCGGAATTCCGACAATCAGAGCAGTGCAGACTCCGAGAGCACCGACGCGGGCAGATACCGGAAATCCAGTGGCGATCAGCTCATTGACGGTAGTGTCCTGCTTTTTAAAGGAAATTCCCATATCTCCGTGGAGCAGGTTGCCGATGTAGCGTCCGTACTGAACGATCAACGGGTCATTGAGTCCGTACTTGTCAGAGATCTGTACGAGAATTTTTTCAGGGACATTTCGCTGTTCGGACGGGCTGAACGGCCCCCCCGGGATGACGTGCATCAGGAAAAATGTGATGGTTACAAGAATGAACAGAGATACGATTCCTGCTGTGAGACGTTTCAGAATGTATTTTGCCATAAGAATCCCCCGATTTCTTTGAATAGTTGTAACGGTTCAGTAGGTCTGCGCATTTGTTGTGCTGACCGTAAGAAAATATAGAAGGTATTGAATCGTTACGAGTATTTTCTGTATAATCCGGCAATGATGTCTGTGAGGTCGGTGGATTGCACAGATGATACAAAAAAGGCAATAGCTGAGGAAGCCTCACGCCATTGCCAGGATATATTATTAATCATTATACTACCGTCATTTAGAAAGTCAAGTGTACTGATTTGACGAAATTCCAAAAAGAGTGGATAGGAAAATCATTGTCGGACTTAAAAAAGAAAAGCGGGAAGTCAGAACATTGACATGGAGGAGAACGTTCACTTATACTATATAAGTTGTGCTGTCCCTTTGGGGGACAGGGAGAGTGAGGGGAAGCGGAAATGGATGTATTTTTTCTTATGGAAATGATTGGAACAGTGGCGTTTGCCTGTTCGGGGGCGATGGTGGCAATCGAAAAGCGTCTTGATCTTTTGGGAATTATCGTGCTCGGGGAGACGACTGCCGTGGGAGGAGGAATGATCCGTGATATTATTATCGGGATTCATCCGCCGGCACTGTTTGTCGATCCGATTTATGTGATTGCGGCTTTTGTATCGGTGATGGTGCTGTTTGTGGCAGTCAAATATTTTTACCAGTCGGCAGATATTCTGGAATCTCCGATGTATGAGGCGGTTTTAAATCTTCTCGATGCGATTGGACTCGGTGCGTTCACGGTTGTCGGAATTGATACGGCAGTTGGAGCGGGATTTGGAGAGTATAAATTTTTGATGATTTTTCTCGGAGTTATCACCGGAGTTGGCGGAGGAATCCTTAGAGATATGATGGCGGGGCAGACACCGGCAGTGTTGAGAAAGCATGTCTATGCGTGTGCGTCGATTGCCGGGGCGGTCTGCTATGTGATTTTGATGAATTATACCGGGGAAGGTCCGGCGATGGTTGTCAGTGCGATTCTGGTCACGGTGATCCGTGTGCTGGCACGCCATTATAAGTGGAATCTGCCGAGGGCGATTTAACACGGCGTTGACTTTTATTTTTGGTTGCATTATAATATTTTTATCATTCAGTCGTAACTAGCATAAGAGGTATTTATAATATGAATCTTGACACAAATAATCATTCAGTATTTTTACTAAATTATCATTTGATTATGTGCATTAAGTATCGCAATAAAGTGATTGATAATTCGATTTCGAGTCGTTTAAAGGAAATCTTTGAATATATAGCACCGAATTATCATATCGAATTAGAAGAGTGGAACCATGAGCTTGATCATGTTCACATTTTGTTTCGAGGACAGCCAAATACCGAAATCAGTAAATTTATTAATGCATATAAATCCGCAAGTAGTCGCCTTATTAAAAAAGAATTTCCCATGATAAGAAAGTCTTTATGGAAAGAGATGTTTTGGTCACAAAGCTATTGTCTGCTTACAACGGGAGATGCAGCCGTAGAAATTGTCAGAGAATACATCCAAACGCAGGGGGAAAAAAGGAAAAGCAAATAAAGCAATCAAATATCGACTATATCCGACCAAAGAATAAGCGGAACTTTTTGTAAAAACGTTTGGTTGTTGCCGAAAGGTTTACAATCCAGTATGATGTTGTATGTGCAGAAAGTCTGAACATGAGAGCAATGTCAAATAGAGGCTCTGGAAATGGAATAAATGTAGTGGCAAAGAGTCAGGAATAGCAAAAGGAGAAAAACGAGGGGGATTCGTTTTTCTCCTTTTTATATATGGGGGAGGGGTTAGTTCTGTGTTCTGGAAACCTCAAAGGCACGAAGTTTCCAGACATCAACTGTGGCACTGCAATCTCCGGTCAGTGTGAGGGGGCGGGCATTGCTGTTGGTGGACAGATCATGATCATTTGAGGGATCGCTGATCTGACTGTACAGTCGGGTTGTGAAGACTTCCTCACCACCGTTTACAAAGATCTCAAGGGAGGTCGTGTCAGAGTAGATACGAAGCTGACTCAGCGAGGTAAGTTCTACACTGCGAGAGGTTCGCCCAAAGCCACCTTTTTTGAGATCGAGTGTCAGAACTCCGTTGGAGAAAGAGAGGGTGACTCCATCGCGGAGCGCCAGTTCCATCTGCTTGCAGTCGGAGAAGGTAAGTTCCGTCTCGAAGACCGGGAATCCGAAGGAATTCTCAAGGGGGAGAGAATCTGCCTGATTGAGATCTTCTTTTGTGGTAAAGTGTGCGTGCTCGGCGCGAAGGTCGAGAAGCTCCTTGATCGGTTGCTGGATCAGTCTGCCGTTTCGCACATGGAGCTCACGCGGGAGGGTAAGCGCGTGTTGCCAGCCCTGCTCAGTTGTCGGGTTTGTATAATCAGCTTCCGGGATTCCCATCCATCCGATCAGAATCCGTCTTTCCTGCTCATCCTCGAAGCTCTGGGGAGCATAGAAGTCAAATCCGCGGTCAACCTGCTGGAATGGGGTTTCCTCTATAACACGGAACTTACGATTTTCAAAATCGGCATCGATCTTCATGAAGGTGCACTGATGAACATTTGCGTAGTTCACACCCTGCTGTGTGACTCCCTGAGGACAGCAGATCAGGCAGAGCGTGCCGTCGAGGAAGAAGAGATCCGGACATTCCCACATGTAGCCGAATGGATGGAGGGTCTGGATACGGCTGAAGTAAGACCAGTGGGTGAGGTCTTCTGAGCGATAGAGCAGGACGAGACCGTGGCTTTCATGGTCGCGCGCGCCGAGTGCCATATAGTAGGCATCCTTGTATTTGAGGATTTTCGGATCGCGGACGTGACAGCTGATGTCGGACGGATAATCGTCGGTCGTCATCAGGAGTTCTTTTTCGGAGAAATGTGTTCCGTCCTGACTTGCGAAATGGACAGTGTTACTTCCGCGTCCGGCGTTGATATAATCGTAGTCCGGGCGGTCGAAGTATTTTACATTTCCGGTGTAGAAATAGTGGATCGTTCCGTTCTCGCGGAAAGCGGAGCCGGAGTAGACACCGTGTGCGTCAAAGTCGTGATCCGGAAAGAGTACAGGGCCGTGATCCTCATAGTTAATGAAATCGCGGGTTGTGCAGTGATTCCACAGTTTGAGTTCGCCGGTCGGCTCAAACGGGGTGTACTGAAAGTAGATGTGGTACACGCCGTCTGCCTGAACAAGTCCGTTCGGATCGTTGAGCCATCCGGTTTCCGGCATCAGGTGAAAATGGAGTCGGCAGGGATCTTCGCTGACGAACTTGCGAAAATCTGCTTCTTCCTGATACCACTTCTCGTAGTCTTCTCTGGTCACTTTGTGGTATTTTTCAAATTTCATAAATCCTCCTTCGGACACACGGAAGTGTCTGCTCCTTGATACTTTGTTGATTAGCATTAACTGAAATTACGTCTGACTGATATTTGTAGTCAGTTTGTTAAAGACAGGCGATCAGTGTTTAATCGTCATTGCCTTGCAGGTCTGATCAGCATTTGCGGATGCGTGAACCTCTAAGGTGACATCGGCAGATGCCTGAGGAAGAATCATCATCGTCTGAGGATTGTATCCGGCGGTGCGAACTTTCTCGAGATCAACTTTTAAGAGCTTGTCGCCTTTGCGAACGTTGTCGCCCTGCTTTACGAAGACTTCAAATCCGTCGCCTTCCATCTTGACTGTGTCGATACCGGCATGGATCAGAAGGTCGGTTCCCTTGGTGGTTGTGATGCCAATTGCGTGTTTGGTCGGGAAGAGCAGGCTCACGCTTCCATCGCACGGTGCGTAGATTGTGCCTTCGGACGGATTGATAGCGATTCCGTCGCCGAGCATCTTGGCTGCAAATGCCTCATCTGCGGACTCGGAGATTGGAAGGATCTCACCTGCCATCGGTGCAAAGAGAACTTCGTCGTCGGTATTTGCATTTGCGGAACTCTCAACGGTTTCTGTTGCTGCGGAAGTTACAGCGGTTGCAGTAGAAGCAGAAGCAACAGTCTGTGAGGATTTTGCAGGAGTTGTTCCCTCGCCTTCCATAGCGCCCATGTTAAATTTCTTCCAGAATACAACGGTCAGGATAAAGGAAACGCCCATAGAGAGCACAAGACCGATTGCAAAGTACAGGTAGTGGTCCGGTTTCATGGAGATGAAGCCCGGAAGTCCGGCAGCGCCCATTGCCTGAGCAAGAGTCTTTGTTCCTGCAAGGTAAGCACTTCCGACAGCAGATCCGATGATTGCTGCGTAGAATGGGTATTTCAGTTTCAGAGTAACACCAAACATTGCAGGCTCTGTGATACCGAGCAGAGCGGAGATACCGGAAGCGGAACAGATCGATTTGATCTTCTCGTTTTTGGTCATCATCAGAACTGCCAGAACTGCGGCACCCTGAGCGACGTTGTTCATGCTTGCGGTTGCGAAGATGAAGCTGCCGCCGGTGTGAACGCTGTCTGCGATTAGCTGAGTCTCAATCGCAATGAAGCTGTGGTGCATACCGGTCAGTGTGATCGGCGCATATACAAGACCGAAGAGTGCTCCTCCGATGAAGCCAAGGGAGTTGTATACCCAGGTGATTCCAGCGGCGAGAAGGTTTCCTGCCTCTCTCAGAACCGGTCCTACGACGATGAAGGTCAGGAAGGAAGTAACAAGGATGGAGATCAGTGGGGTGGTCAGGTTGTCGAGCCAGGACGGGGTGACTTTGTGAAGACGCTTCTCGATATTTGCAATGATCCAGGAAACGGCGAGAACCGGAAGTACAGTGCCCTGGTAGCCGATAGCCGAGATATGAAGTCCGAAGATGTCCCATACCGGCGGAGTGCCGACACCGATCTGGTAAGCACTCATCAGATCCGGGTGAACCATAATCATACCCATTGCAGCGCCGAGGTAAGGGTTACCGCCGAATTTCTTTGCGGCACTGAAGCCGATCAGAACAGGCAGGAAGGTGAACGGTGCTGCCGCGAACAGGTTGATTGCGGTTGCAAGTCCTGCCCACTGCGGATACAGAGCGATGATTGACTGACCATGAATCAGGTTGGAGGTCAGGATGTTGTTGATACCCATCAGAAGACCACCGGCAACGATTGCCGGGATGATCGGAACAAAGATGTCACTCAGCATCTTTACGAGACGCTGAAGCAGATTGCCTTTTTTCTCCTCTGCCTCGTTTTCGGTTGCCTCACTCTGGATACCGAGCTGTTTCTGAACCTCATCGCAGACAAGATTGACGGTGCCTGCTCCGAAAATAATCTGGAACTGTGACTGTGTAAGGAAGACCCCCTTGACTCCTTCCACATCGCTGAGAGCACTCTCGTCTCTCAGATCATTGTTGCGCAACTGTAAGCGCAGACGGGTTGCACAGTGGGCAACGGAGCGGATATTTTCCTTTCCGCCCACAAGTCGGATTACTTCACTGGCGATTTTTGCATAATCCATAAAAACCTCTCCTTTTTTGTGGTGATGAATAAGTTGAACGATGAACCATGAAACAAAATATGGTATCGGTTCCATAGCTGAATCATACAGCATTTTTGCCGTAAAGTCAATACAAATATGGAATCGATACCATGTTTGAGCCACCAAAAAATCAGATGATTTTTTGTGCAAAACGTACAAAACCGTGCACCGTCATTTTACACTCTTTCCGGAGATCAGCTGAAAGCCGATAACCTGCTTGACCGGGACAGGTTCATTGCGGATTAAGCGCAGGATTGTCTCTGCACTGAGCTGACCGAGGGCATAGGAGTCGAATTTCAGTGTTGTGAGTTCAGGGGAGAGAAGTTCGCTCTCATCGTATCCGCCAAAACCTGCAACCGAGACGTCATCGGGAATCCGTTTTCCAAACTGTGCAAGTGTGTGGTAGGCGCCGAATGCGAGACGGTCGGTCGCGCAGATCATTGCAGTGACAGGACCATTCTCGAGCGCTTCTTTTGCCATCTTCTGTCCACTCTCATAACTGTAATCACCGGAAAAAAGGCGAATGTCGGAGACTCCGCAGGATTTCAGACCATCGAGAACGCCCTGACGGCGGACGATTCCGACGGCGCGGTCTGTGTCGGTGATTCCGAGCCAGACAACATGCTCTGGGTGAGATTTGCCGACGTATTTTCCCATTTCAAAACCGGCCTGATAATCGTCATCGACAACGGAGATTCCGGCATCAAATTCCTGAGCCATCACGACGAGCGGAATCGGGCTGTTTGCGATCAGCTCACGGTGCTGATCGGTGATCGAGATCGAGCTTAAAAGAATTCCTCCGACGTTCAGACTGATCAAACGGCGAATATTGTCGAGTTCGAGGGCGATCTGGTGGTCAGAGCTCTTGATAAGCGTTTCATATCCCTGTTCGCGCAGATAACGGTCAATGCTTGTGATGACGCGCCCCGTAATCTTGGAATTTAAAGTCGGCACGACGACGCCGATGATGTTGCTCTCGCGGGCATTGAGGCGGGCAAATGAGTTCGGCATATATCCGCATTCACGGATCACAGCCTGAATCCTCTCCCGAGTCGCCTCTTTCACATAGCCGCCGTTGAAGTAGCGGGAGATTGTGCTTTTTCCAACACCGGACATCTCAGCGATGTCCGCCATAGTAAATTTCTTCATAGATGCTGTCAACTCCTTGGAATGTTTTGTAATGCAAGTATATCACGAGTTGCAGTGCACGGGTAGGAATTTTGTGAAGGGAAAAATTTGTATGATACTGTGGTGGAAGTTGATTTTGCTGATGAGTGTTTGGGGAGCGGAGGATATGTTTGCGACAGAGGGAGAATGTTGCTATAATGTTAGTTACACAAAAACAAGTGGAAATAGAGTTGCAAATAAAAAGCAAAAAGATTAATGGTCATAGAAATGACGAGGAAAGAAGTAGAACGATATGGACAGTCGATTATTTCATTATGTGGTAGCAGTGGAAGAATGTGGGACAATCTCATCTGCCGCCAGAACGCTGTTTCTGTCACAACCTGCGCTGACAAAACAGATTGGAAAATTGGAATCGGAACTTGGTTTTCAGATTTTTGACAGGAGTAAGAATCCTCTCGGGATTACGGAACAGGGAGAGATCTTTCTGGATTTTGCCGGGAGATATCTGGAACTGGAAAAAGAATTTCAACAGAAACTGGATGCCGTTTCTGGAGAAAAACATCAGGATTTGATTGTGATGACGACGAGTAGAGGAGGAATGTATGCGGGTGTCCGCACCTCGGCGTTTCTTGATGCGCATCCGGAAATTCATGTGGAGTATCACAATACGGATGCGAGAAGTTGTGAGGAGATGCTTGAGAGTGAGGAGAGGGAGCTTGCAGTCTATACAGACCCGGTTCAGTCTGACTGGATTGAATATCTCCCGTTGGAGGAAGATCCACTTCTTCTTGTGATTCCGAAGGACAGTCCGGCACTTGAGGGAGTTGAGATCGGGGAAAATTCGTATCAGAATCCATTAGAAATTGATGTGAAGTGTCTGCGAAGACCGAATAACCGTTTTGTTCTTTCCACATCGACTCACAGTCTTTTTTTCGCAGAACAGGAGATGTTCCGTCGCTGTCGAATTCATATGGGAAATGCACTTCATGTAGATCATGTCGACACGCGCTACGCAATCGCCTGTGGAGGTGGTGGAATTGTTATGGTGCCGTTGCAGACAGTGAAATCTCTTTATACAAATAACCAAGTGGTCTATGCGACGATAAAGGGAGAATCCTTCTAGCGATATGTGGTGATTGCAAAGAAACGCGGAAGGAAATTGTCAACGGGAGCAGAACTTTTCTGGAAATTTATGGTGGGTCAGAGGTTTGCCCCGTAAATACCCCATAAATATCCTTTTGAGTTCATAACGAATTGGAATGGACTGTGTAAGAAAGAGGAATAAGGGAAAATAGAAATGAGAGAGAAGTGCTTGTCCAAGTGAAGGACAGGTACTTCTTTTTTATCTTATTTTATGTGAATTTTGAGAAATTATGGAAGAAAATAGGAGCGGTATGAGGAACTAAGGGAGAAAAAGTTCCATAGGGAATGGAGGACAGGCAAAAATGGATAAGAAAATGGTTATGGGAGGTGGGGAAAACCTGAATAGCTGAGGGCAGTCGAAAGTATTGCAGAATTCAAAGAAATTTATATATAATACAGGCAACGTTTTTACCGGTGAAAGCAAACGAAACAAAAAAATGAACGAAATGAGAGAACAACCATTTCTGGGTGTTGTCGGGGTGAATAGGAGAGGATAAAAAGATGAGCAAGCTGAAAGAAGTAAAACTGCTTGGAATGCCACTTTGGATGTTCCTAATTCTTCTTGTGGTAACTTGGGGAGTTGGAATGACGGAGTCGATTCCGGGCGATATGGTAGGTGCACTTTGTTTTGCAACTGTTGTTGGAACTTTTATTGGATTTATTGGAGATCGGATTCCAATCTGGAAGGACTGGCTCGGAGGAGGCATGCTTCTGACCTGTTTGGCAGCTGGAGCAATGTCCACGTTCCACCTGATTCCTGATTCCCTTGTTGAGACTCTGAATACATTTAATGGCAGTACCGGATTTTTGAATCTCTATATTCTGGTTCTTGTCACAGGATCGGTTTTATCCGTAAATAGAAAGCTCCTGATTCGTTCTCTGGGTGGATATATTCCGTGCATTCTTTCTGCGATTGTATTTGCATTTTTGTTTGCAGGAATAGCAGGAATTGTTGTTGGGATCGGACCGATCAATGCGATCTTAAATTACGCACTTCCGATTATGGGAGGTGGAAATGGTGCTGGCGCAATCCCAATGAGCAAGATCTGGGGAGAGGCAAGCGGACAGGACCCGCAGATCTGGTATGCATCTGCATTTGCAACGCTTAGTCTTGGAAACATGATTGCCGTTTTGATTGCTGCTCTGATGAATAAACTTGGAGAGAAGAAACCGGAATTTACCGGAAACGGAGAGCTGATGAAAACTCCGGCTGATCTGGGAACACAGGAAGCAGAAATCAAACCGACGGTGGCTGACTATGCATCGGGGCTGGCACTTGGTCTTTTCTGTTTTGTATTCAGTGGATTTTACTCTTCCAAGATTTCGATCATCAACCATGCAGGTCTTGGATTCTCGATTCACCAGTTTGCATTTATGATTATTCTTGTAGCGCTCTTAAATATTTCCGGTCTGGTTCCGGACAATGTGCGCGCCGGTACAAGAGGAATGCAACAGTTCTTTGTAAAGTATATGTCCCTTCCGCTTATGGTTACGGTTGGAATCGGAACGAACCTGATGGACTATGTAAAAGTACTGAATTTCCAGAGTCTTGTTGTCATTGCAGCGGTTGTCGTTGGTGCGACGCTTGGCGCATGGCTGATGGCTCCGATCTTTAAATTCTTCCGAATCGAGACGGTTGTCACGGCAGCACTTTGCATGGCAAACGGAGGCGGTGCAGGCGATATTCAGGTTCTTGGAGCAAGTCACCGCATGGAGCTGATGAGCTATGCACAGATTTCTTCAAGAATTGGAGGAGCGATTATGCTCGTCATTGCAAGTTTTATGTTCAGTACCTTTATGTAGGAAAGCGTTTTTTTAATGTTTATGATGGATGAGAGGATTTGAGGGAAAACGGATGAAGATTGAGACATTAAATTTCTGTATCACACCTCTTGACAGAGAGGTGAAGGTTCGTGTGTTTACGCCGGATGGTTATGAGTCGGGAGAAAAACAATATCCGGTGCTTTATGTGAATGACGGGCAGGATCTGTTCTGCGATCAGCAGACATTCTGGGGAGCGGAGAGTCTCAGATTTGAGCAGTATTACAGAGACTATGGAAAATTTGTGCCGGATGTGATTCTTGTGGCGATTGAGTCGCCGAATGATCACGCGAAGCGTACTGCGCAGTATTCGCCATTTACGAAAGATTTTGTCGTTCCGGAGGGAAAGACGTTTGAACCGCATATTGAGGGAAAAGGTGTAGAGTATCTTGAGTGGATGACAAAGGAACTCAAGCCGGCGATTGACCGCAGATACCGGACTTTGGCGGATGCAGATCACATCGGAATCTGTGGGTATAGCACGGGTGGTTTGATCAGCACCTATGCACTGCTTGCACATGCGGAGACATTTCACCGGGCAATCATTATGAGCGCAGCGGTATGCATCTGGATGGACAAGCTGGAAGAGGTGCTGAAAACAGCGGATTACTCCCATATTTGCAGACTGTATCTGGATACAGGAACAAATGAGTTTGGAAGAATGACGACGAAGGAGGAATTTCTTGCAGGCTCGGAGATCATTCGCAGTTATTTCGTTCGCGGAGGTCTGACTCCGAAAACGATGAAATACAATGTATACCAGGACGCAATTCACAACCAGAGAGAATGGAGAATGCGTTTTCCGGATGCGCTTCGCTGGGTATTTCCAGAGTTTTAGATAGTTCCATTAAGAAAATAAGAATGATTTTAAACCTTCGGGACAGGGAAAACTGTGCCGGAGGTTTTTGTGTTTTGTAGAAATCTCTTTTCTGAATGGAAGAAATATGATAAAATTCAAAGATGGATGTTACCATAACGGTAGGCGGTCCGGCTCTCTTGGGAGGGCATGCGTACCCTCCGATTACATTTTGATGTAACGAAAAATATAGGAGGAGGGGGATGCCATATGAGTATTATGGATTTCGTAGCATTGGTAATCTTCGGCTTAACATGCTTTGGACTTGGATACACTTTGCTCATGTTTGATTAGAGACGACCGTCTATTGGCTTACGGCCTGTGCAGAGCAGAAGTCAGAGCATCCGCTCGGAAAGGCGGTTGTGCGCTGTTTCAAAAAGGAGAAGAGCGCAAATCAGAGTGCTCTTGCCGAACTCGCAGACTTTGAGATGATTCCGGGACGCGGAGTGCGCGCAAGAATTGACGGGATAGGTTATCTGGGCGATAAGAATGAAAATGGTTTTGGAGATAGTTGGATGGATCTGGAGATTCTTGCGGGAAATGAGGAGCTTCTGCGTGAGCGAAAGATCGAACTTTCACAGGAGATCGAGGAGTCGGCAGATACTTATCGGAAAGAGGGATGTACGATCATTTATCTCGTGATTGGAGGCAGGGCAGGAGGATTTCTTGCACTGTCTGACACCGTTCGTCCGGATGCAAAGAAGACGATCGCAAACCGAATTGGAATTAAGCAGTTTCGTGCGGAATGTCTTCCGGAAGACAAACTGCGCTTTATCGAGGAGCGTCAGAAATCAAGTCATCCGGTCTGCATGATTGGAGATGGAATCAACGATGCACCGGCGCTGAAAAAAGCTCATGTCGGAATTGCGATGGGTGGAGTTGGAAGTGACATCGCGGTCGATGCTGCGGATATTGCGCTTGTCAACGATGAGATCCGCGAGATTCCGCATCTTCTGCTTCTCGCGAGAAGAATGATGTTCGCGATTCGCTGTAATCTGACATTCTCGATGACATTGAATTTTATCGCGATTGTCCTTGCAATCACCGGAATTTTGAATCCGGTCGCCGGTGCTCTCGTTCATAACAGTGGTTCGGTCTTTGTGATTATCAATTCAGCTTTATTATTGAAATGGAGGAAAAAATAAAAAACCCCCTCTCTCTCCTGTACAGATTGTATGGGAAAGGGAGGGGATTTTTTACGAATCCTTCATCCTCTTGATGACTTTCAGTCTCGTGAATTCCTCGCGGTCTTTCTCCTCGAGGGAGTTCGTGATGTTCGTGACGAGATTCTGGTAAGTCGGGATGGTGATGTTCTTGAGTGCATTTGCGCGCTTCTGCGTCTTGCGGATGCTTCCGGCAAGGCGGTAGGCGGAGTTTTCGACCATTGAGAGCTTGATCGTCAGCTCCTTCACTTTCTCAAACTGCATCCGGGCGTCGTCGAGAGATTCCTTTGTGCTGTAAAGCGCGTAGGTCAGCGCGGGCGGAGTCGGGTCATGCTGGACGAGCGGAATCTCCGTTCCCATGATACTTCGCGTTTTAATGCGGATCGTGTCGTCGACTGGCATTGAGGTCGCTATCTCCTGAACAAAGTTGATGCCGAGCTCGATGTTTGCGCGCTCAAGCGCCTTGTAGGCGGAGGTGAACGTTGCGTCGATTTCCGCCTGAATGTCCTTTGCCTGATCGATGAGTCCCATCAGCTCGCGCAGAAGAATGTTTCGCTTCTTGTCCATCAGCACATAGCCCTGACTGGCGAGTGCGAGAGAATTCTTTGCGAGAATCAGATTTCCCTTTGTGGGAAAGGTGTTTAAATTCATAGAGGAACCTCCTTCCCCTCACTTATTCCGCATCAGAAGTTCGAGCGGTTTCGTTAGCCGGTACGAGGTCGCCGTTGTGGTCGATCATCGTCGGATGATAATACTGGTCAAGCACCTTGGTGTCGATACGGTCGAGCTCTGCCCGTGGCAGAAGACCGAGTAAGTTCCAGCCGATTGTCAGTGTCTGGATGATGTTTCGGTTCTCGTGCGGATCCTGACCGACGAAGCGATGCTCAAACTCGCGTCCGAAGACAAGATACTGCTTGTCGATCGGGGAGAGCTCATCTTCACCGATGACGGAGGCAAGTGCTCGCGCGTCTCCAACCTTTGCATAGCAGGAGAAGAGCTGGTTTGCGACATCCTGATGGTCGGCGCGCGTAAATCCCTCACCGATGCCATCCTTCATCAGACGGGACAGGCTCGGCAGGACGCTGATCGGCGGGTAAACCGACTGACCATTCAATGAGCGGTCGAGAACGATCTGTCCCTCGGTGATGTATCCGGTCAGGTCCGGGATCGGGTGCGTGATGTCGTCGTTTGGCATTGTCAGGATCGGGATCTGGGTGACAGAGCCGTTGACTCCGCCCACGATACCGGCGCGTTCATAGAGAGCTGCAAGTTCACTGTATAAGTATCCCGGATAACCTTTTCTTGACGGGATTTCGCCTTTTGATGAAGAAACCTCACGCATTGCCTCAGCGAATGAGGTCATATCAGTCAGGATAACGAGGATGTGCATGTTTTTCTCGAATGCGAGGTACTCGGCGAGGGTCAGCGCACATTTCGGCGTGATCAGACGCTCAACAACCGGGTCGTTTGCGAGGTTCATGAACATTGCAACGTGGGAGGAAACTCCGCTCTCCTCAAATGTCCGGCGGAAGAAATCTGCGACATCGTGCTTAACACCCATTGCGGCAAAGACGATTGCGAATTCCTCATCAGAATCATCGCCAAGGGAAGCCTGCTGTACGATCTGAGCGGCGAGCTGGTCGTGCGGAAGACCATTTCCGGAGAAAATCGGAAGTTTCTGACCGCGGATCAGCGTCATTAGACCGTCGATTGCGGAGATTCCGGTTCGGATGTAGTTTCGCGGATACTCACGGGTGACCGGGTTTAAAGGCTGACCGTTGACGTCGAGCATTTTTTCCGGGAAGATCTCACCGAGACCGTCGATCGGGACACCAATTCCGTTCATCGTTCTGCCGAGCATTTCCTCGGAAACGCCAAGCTCCATCGGATGACCGGTCAGGCGGGTGTGAACGTTTTTGAGTCCGAGACCGTCGGTTCCCTCAAAAACCTGAATGATTGCCTTATCTTTGTAAGCCTCGATGATACGGCCGAGTTTCTTTTTCGAGCCGTCGACCGTCATTTCCACGATCTCATCGTAAGCGGCATTCTGAACGCCCTCTAAGACGACCATAGGGCCATTGATTGCACTCAGGCCAAGATATTCGATTGCCATAATAAAATCCCTCCTTGTGCTTTCTTAGGCATTGCGCTCCACGACATCGTCGTAGAAGCGGTCAATCTGTTTCTTGTAATCGTCAAGCATCTCAAGATGATCGTTCGGAACATCGTACTTGATGGAAATGATCTTGTCAAAAATCGAGTCCTCTTTCAGCACAGACATCGGCATTCCCATAGAGATCAGGGAGCGGGATTTCTTGTAGAGATAGAGAATGACATCCATCATCTTGAACTGTTTTTCCATCGGAACGCAGGTGTCGTCCTTGTGGAAGGCGTTCTGCTGGAGGAAACCGACACGGATGACTTTGGCGATCTCAAGGATCAGTTTCTGATCGTCCGGCAGAACGTCGGCACCGATCAGCTTGACGATCTCCATCAGACTGCTCTCCTGAGACAGCAGGTAGACGATCTGGTTGCGGTAGTCGACGAAGCGCTTGTCGACATGCTCGGTGTACCACGGCGCAAGGTCGATCAGGTACTCGGAGTAACTTGTCAGCCAGGAGATTGCCGGGAAGTGTCTCGCGTAGGCGAGATTCTTGTCCAGTCCCCAGAAGCAGCGGACGAAACGCTTTGTGTTCTGCGTTACCGGCTCAGAGAAGTCACCGCCCTGCGGGGAGACAGCGCCGATGATCGTCACACTTCCCTCGGTTCCGTTTAAGTTCTGCATCATGCCGGCGCGCTCGTAGAATGCGGAAAGGCGGGATGCAAGATAAGCCGGGAAACCTTCCTCGGCAGGCATCTCCTCGAGTCGGCCGGAGAGCTCACGCAGAGCCTCTGCCCATCGAGAGGTCGAGTCAGCCATGATTGCAACGTGGTAGCCCATATCGCGGTAGTACTCTGCAAGAGTCAGACCGGAGTAAAGGCTTGCCTCACGCGCAGCAACAGGCATATTTGAAGTGTTTGCGATCAGCGTTGTGCGGTCCATCAGCGGATTGCCGGTCTTCGGGTCAACTAGGTGGGAGAACTCCTCAAGAACCTGAGTCATCTCGTTTCCACGCTCTCCACATCCAATATAAATGATGATGTTTGCATCTGACCACTTTGCGATCTGGTGCTGAGTCATCGTCTTTCCGGTTCCGAATCCACCCGGGATTGCGGCAGTACCGCCCTTTGCGAGCGGGAACATCGTGTCGAGGATACGCTGACCGGTGACAAGGGGCTGCGTTGCCGGGAAACGCTTTGAGGTCGGACGGGCAACTCGGATCGGCCATTTCTGAGTCATCGTGAGTTTCTCCTCGGTTCCATCAGCAAATTGAAGTGTCACGAGCGGATCGCTGATCGTATAGTCGCCATCCGGAACCACGTCAAGAATAAATCCCTCTTTGTCCGGCGGTACCATGACTTTGTGGACGATTGCCGGAGTCTCCGGAACCTCAGCGATGATCGTTCCGCCGAAGACGCGGTCCCCTTTCTTGACGGTCATATGGGTCCTCCATTTCTTTTCCGTGTCAAGAGAAGAGACATGGACACCGCGGTTGATATAGGCACCGCCGGTCTTTGCGATCTCGCTCAATGGTCGCTCAATTCCGTCGAAGATATTTGTCAGGATGCCAGGGGCAAGGGTGACAGACACTGGAGCTCCGGTTCCGGTTACGATCTCGCCCGGGCGGATACCGGTCGTCTCCTCGTAAACCTGAATGATCGTGTCATCGGATTTCAGACCGATGACCTCGCCGACGAGGTTGTCCTTGCCGACATAGACCATCTCATTCATTGTGAAGCCCGGATCTCCTTTCAGATGGATGATCGGGCCGTTGATTCCGTAAATAACACCTGTTTTACTCATCTGCGCTGTCTCCTTCCTCAAGGCTTAAATCAAAATGGAAGTTTTCTCTTGCCTCCTCAAGCCGGGTCTGAAAAGAGTTGTCAATCAGGATATGGCGTGTCGGAATGACTGCGCGTGTGCCACCACCGAAAGAGAATTCGCTGATCTTGATCTGTGCGTGTCCATAATGAAGAGAAAGCCGTTTCTGTTTGTCCTCATCAACCGGATCAAGGTAGATCGTGATCGGGTCATCAGCGGCAAATTCGACGGCATTTGCAATCTGTTTTTCCAAAAGTTTCAAATATTCCGGGGTCTCGAGGAAGTTGGCAAGCTGGTCTCTCAGTTCCACAAACAATTTGTCTTTCAATTCTTCCTGCTTCTGACCGAGCGCACGCCGGATATCGATCTGCTCCACAGCGAGCTTCTTATTGATCTCTCTTTCGATTTTTTCGGTCTCCTGTTCGATCTGCATGGCGGAACGGCGCTTTGCGTCAGCCTGATGCTGTTTAAAGGTCTCCTCGAGAGCATTCATATATTCGTCCAGCATCCGGTTGCTTCGGGTTCTGGCATCTTCCATACAGGTATCAAGAAAATGCTGTAATTTTTCCTCGGTTGTCAAGACGGTCACCTGCTTTCTATATTCTATATTATAGCGATTTTATAATGTTATCTTTACGCTATCTGTAATTTTGAAGGAATGTTATAACTTTAATCCGATCGCTTCGTTCACATAGGAAGTGATAAAGTCCGGCTTGCGACCGGTTCCGTGGCGGTCCGGAATCTCCACAAACAGCGGGTGTCTGTGGTTGAGTTTGACTTCATTGACCAGATCTGGATAATCTCTGCCGAATTTCTCAGTCAGAAGAACGATTCCGATTTCACGGTCGGTCAGAACCTTATCGAGTGCTTCCTTGAGCTCGTTTTTTTTGTGAACGACAACGCCTTCGACACCTGCCAGGCGCATTCCTGTCCAGGTGTCGATGTTGTCGCTGATTAAATACATTTTCATAGAATTAAAGTTTGCCCAGGATCATGAAGGAAATGATCAGTCCATACAGGCAGACACCTTCGGCAAGACCTACGAAGATGAGGGATTTACCAAGAATTGAGCTGTCCTCGCTGATTGCGCCAAGAGCGGCAGATGCAGCTGCGGAAACGGCGATACCACCACCGATGCAGGCAAGACCGGTAGAAAGTGCTGCTGCGAGGTAACCAAAACCTGCGACGCTTGATACAGCCGTTGCAGTTTCTTCTGCGAATGCCTGACCGGAGAACATCATTGCGCCTGCTACGACGAGAGTTCCCATGAACAGGAAGACATTGACAGCGAGAGCGGTCTTATAGCGTCCCTTTGTCTTCTCTCCAACTGCGAAAGCTCCGAACGGAATGGCGATGCTTAAAATAAGTGCTACGGCTAAAGTGATTTTTGCTAATAAGGTCATGACTGTTTTCTCCTTTATATAAATTGAATGTTGAGAGTGAAAACTTTGCTTTTTATAGCTTACTTATAATAACTTGTAGTGGTTATAACGGCGACAAAAGGCGAGAAGGTCAATGCAAACCCGTGTTTGCATGACTTCTTTCGCCGTTGGAGCCGTGCTTTGAATTTGGATATCTATCAGGCTTCCTTCGACTTCCCATAAGGCTTGAAGGCGCGTCCCGTTCCACGATAGAAACGGCTGAACAGCTCGTAGTACTCCAGACGAAGCACCTGAATTCCGACGATCAATCCCTCCATTCCGCAGACGAAGAGGTTTCCGAGGATGACGACGATCCAGTTCGGATTTCCACCCGACTCAGCGCCCGCAAGCATCAGAACCACCTCCATCATCGCCGCATGGCTGACTGCGAAAGCGCCGACACGGACGAATGAAAGAGTGTTGGAAAAATAGCTTAAAAGCAATTCAAACATTTCAAAAAATCCCTGTACGAAGAACATGCCCTTCTCATCCGGCATGACTTTTGCTTTTTTCTCCAGAACTGCGGTCAGCGGTTCTTTGAAGAAGATAATCAGCAGAGGGAGGATAAACATAACGAGCAGAATTCCGGTTGCCGGGAGGGTCTGTCCGGTCATGTAAAGGACAATCGTGAGAACCGCAGATCCGTAAAAGACGATACCGGCGATTCCGTTGTTGTCAAAATATGCTTTCTCCGGATCATGGGAGCGCAGGCTGTTGACGATGTTTAAGATCATGGTCAGCAGGATGATTCCCATTCCGAGCGCGATCGCAACGACGAAGACGGTGTTTAAGTTTCCGATAAACGGAAGTTTCGTCATTGCTTCCTTCGGTCTGAGCCAGAGCGGTTCGATGATGTTCTCAAAACCGAAGACGCTTCCGAAGAGGAAACCAAAGATCGTCGAGAAGATTCCACAGCAGGAAATGATCGCGGCGAGGTTCATCTTCTTTGTCCGGTAGAGCACGAAGCCTCCGATCAGAAGGCAGAGTCCCTGACCGACATCTCCGAACATAAATCCGAAGAGGATCGAGTAAGTGATGCCGAGAAGAATCGTAGGATCGATCTCTCCGTAGGACGGAAGTCCGTACATCTGAAGAAACATCTCAAACGGCTTGAAGAGTCCCGGGTTTTTCAGCTTTGTCGGCGGTTTGCTGATCACGTTTTCGTGATCGTCCTCGAGGAAGCAGAAGGTATCAGCATCCTGCTCGATCTCCTTGCAGAATGCGGTTGCATTCTCCTCGGTCATCCATCCACACAGAATGTAGAAGGTGTGATCGTGGTTCGTTGTGCAGGCTGCGAGTTTGCGGACATCAAAGTTCGAGGCATACACAGAGAGGCGATGTTTCGCCGAGGCGAGATCTTCTTTATGGGAATTCAGAATCTCGTTGATCTGCTGTTCGAGACTGCGAAGCTGTTCATCAGTGTCTGCAAGCTGTTTTTCAAGGCTGTGTGTTGCGTCGACCGGTGTGCCCTCGTACTCATCCGGGAGGAAGAAGCGCTCAAAATGCAGGGAAGCATAGATCGCGTCGATCTTCTCGTGAACGGAGTCCGGCACAAAATAGATCAGCCAGACATACTCGGCATCCTCCTGACACTTGTGAACGACGGTGTCGATCGTGTCGTAGGCGTAAGCCATGAATTTTTCGTAATACTCGTGTGTCATGCGTCCGAAACGGAAGCGGACATACTTGAAATTCAGAATATCACGGACTTCATAGTTCAGATCCGCAAACGGAATGATGTTGGAGATCGATGTCTGAATTCTGTCCTGCTCTTTGATCAGAGCATCCCGCTTTGCAGAGAGCTTTTTCAGCTCCTCATCGAGGTGGTGTACAATTCGTACAGCTTCCTCGATTGTGACCTCCTTTTTCGGGGATGCCGGAAGCGGTTCATGAAACGCAGAAGCAAGTTCTACGGCAGTCTGAAGTTCTCCCTTGTATGGGTTACTTTCCACATATGGTCTCAGTCCTGACACCGATTTAAGCTCGGAGAGTGCATTTTCCAGATGGATCTCATATTTGGAGAGATACTGGTCAACGACTCGGTCGATGTCATCCTTGGGACCGGTGATACGCAGAAATTTCATTTTTTCTATCACAGGTAAGACCCCCCTTATTGTTTCTCTACCAGCGCGATAATCTCGCCGGCGTCAAGCCGGTAACGGATGCCCTCGAGCGTGGTGATGATTTTTTGAAGTTCCAGTTCCTTAGAATAGAGATAGGAGTCGAGAATCGCGACGGAGTAGGGATATCTGCGCCCCGCATTTGCGTAGATCTGGTTACAGATCTGATGGTAGAGCGTCTCAATATCCGGTTTTCTGGTGATCTCGCCTTTCTGGAATTTCCAGTAGAACGTCTCGCGCAGGACGGAGAAGAATTCCTCGTTGTCTGCGGATTCCGCGAGATGTCGGATCTGATCCGGTTTCAGCTTGTAGTTGACCGGAATCAGAAGTGCGTAGATGTCGGATGGCAACAGGTGATAGTAATGGCACGCGCGGTAGATCCACTGAATGTTCAGAAGATCGAGACGACATCCGAAGCACTGTTCGAGTGCGTGGCGTTCCTCACGGCTGAGCATCTTGTTTTTGACCTTCCACTGTGTCCGGAAATAAAAGAGATCCAGATTCATCTCAAGATCGAACATCGTGCAGGTTTCTTTTGAAGCCAGCTCAGACAGAAACTCATAGTAAGGGGAACCTTTCAGCCGTGAGAGAAAGTCCTCCAGATTTTCTGACTGTGCAAGTGCAGGCAGATCAATGTTGGAATGTCGATCAAAGAATTCCTGAAACATCGAGAGATCGAGAACGGTCTCCTGATGTCCCATGACGTGCCTGAGAATTCGCTTGATGATATTGATCTCGTAGTGCATGAAGTAGAGATCCAGAAATCTGCGCTGTGGGAGATTGGAAAAGCGGTAAAGTTTTGCAAAGTCCCGGTATTCGGACAGCGTGAGCAGTTGTTCGATGTGACCGCGGTGCAAGTTGGAATCATCTACACCTGCAAAGATTTCCGCATAGGTGGGGAGCTGTTTCAGATAGTCGGCAGCACTGCGGACATCCTCAAGTCCTGCCATCTCGTGAAACTGTTCCTCTGAGAGCAGATGGCTTTGCATGGCTCTTACTTTGGTTGTGATTCCACTGTAAGTCAGAAGGCTCATACCATCACTCCTTTACCAACTGTTCAAACAGTTTTTGGACATACGTCCGATGGTGATTGTCGTAGTTCGTCTGCATCTGCGCAAGAAATGCAGCTGCATCCGATTTTTGCTTTGACAACTTGGAATTCATCTCAATTTCCATCTGATGTTGAAGCTCATGGATTTTTTTTTCTGTCTGTGCATCCAAATTTCGATCAAATTCGGCAGTCTTTTCTTCCATTTCCTTGGCAAATGCCTGCTTGCGTTTATTGGCATCGTCCATGACGGATGAAGCGGTTGCCTCGATTTCCGAAATCTTTTTGATAACCTTATCCATCGCGTTCCTCCTTGTCTGTTTATGTCTGTCCGGAAATTGTTTCAGCTCGGTTCAAAAAGGAGTCCCAGCGATTAAAAATGGGTTCACAATCGAACAGAATAAAAAAATCCGGAGAGAGAAAGAAAAAGATCTATAAGTTTAGACCTATAAATATAATAGGCTCTGACTTAATAGGTCTTTCCTGTATCATCATACACCTTTTGCAAAAAAAAGCCAGAGCAAAAATGCAACAAGAATAAAATCTTAACAAAGTTTTTATGACATTATGCACAAAAAATAGAGGGAGCATGGGAGAATTTTTCATAGAACATATACAGAATTAGAAATAATGGATACAAAAGTGAGTAAAAAGAAACAAGTACGGGAATTGAAATCGGCGGGAAAAATAAAATTGGAACGCAAAAAAACAGGATACAGCAGAAATTTGTGCTGTATCCTGTAAAGAAAATGCCTACTCCGCAGTCAGATATTCTTTGGAGACGTAGCCTTCCTGACCGTTGTAGTTAATCTTCGCCCAGGCGCCGTCATCGCTGTCTCCGATGTATTCAATCGCGGAGCCGGCGGAGAGCTGACCGATCTTGTCGCCGTCCGTGCTGGGGCGGGAGCGCACATTCAGATTGCTTGTGGTGCGGTATATGACTTCCGGAGCTGTCTCAGCGGAATCCGTCTCATCTGTGGAATCTGCGCTGGTGACAGCTTCTGTCGTGATCGGAGCGGTTGTCTTCTTCTTGCCGGTGTCAGAGTTTGGTCGAACAATCTTGATGATAACGAAGAGGAGTGCGATGCAAACGATCGGAATCAGCAGTTTGAGAAGATCTGTCCAGGTGAAGGTGATGCCTTTCTGCTTTCTGCTTCTCTTGGACGACTCGGCACCTGCCGATTCGGTGCTTCGCGCCGGTCGGTTCTGACGGGGGGCAGATTGACGTGCGGGAGCAGGTCGAACACCCTTCTGCGCATTGCGATAGTCGTTGGCAAAGGTGTAGACCTCCTGAGAGAGTTCATGGTATGCCTGGTTGGCGCTGTATGTGTTGTTGTCTCCGTCATGGACAGCTTTGTTGCCGATCATGCGAATCTTGTGGTAGCGCTCGCAGGTAGCTTTGCTGATCCATCGGTTCTTGTACAGGCAGTCGATCATGCTCATCAAATCGCTGTTTGTGCTCACGATGTCAGCGCGCTCCATCTGAAGTCTGACCATAAGCTCGAGAGTCTGACGTGCTGTGATCATCGCAGAATTGTATTCCTTCTGACCAATCAGCCGTTCTACTTCATTTACGCCCTGCTGGATTTTTTCCCAGTTGATATTTGAATTTGTTCCCATAGACCGTCCTCCTTTGTATAAGCAGTACAGCGAGAAAACAGCTGTACATGCAGGATGATATCTTTTTTGATAACCGCAAAGTACTTTTGCGGTTATCTTCATTATACTATAATTTCCGGTCTCATGTACACCTAAAAATCGAGAGATCTGTTTCGGAGATTCCGGGTGAAGAATTATCGCCGTCGCCGTTTCTGCGACGCATAAAATTGTTTTTACAGGATATGAAATGGAAACGGTTTTATTCAGAAATAGTTGATATTTAGCAGGTTATGTGTCGACAATGGTCGGGAAGTCTGCTAGAATGAAGGAACAGCGGTTTGTGCTGTAAATCAGTTTTGGAGGGAGATGTCTGTTAGCGCAAACTTATAAAATGTCATAATTAAGTGTTGACTTTTATAACATGCAAAAGAAGGTGATATAAATAATAAAAACAATCAGAGTAATGCTACTTCCAAATAATAAGCAAAAATCAAAATTGTTTCAATATGCGAATACAGCAAGATTTGCTTATAACTGGGCCTTAGCAAAAGAGCAGGAGAACTCTAAAAGTGACGGTAAATTTCTATCTGATATAGATTTGCGGAAAGAATTTACAAAGATGAAACAAACGCAGGAATACAAGTGGTTAAATGATATTTCTAATAATGTTACAAAACAAGCAATTAAAGATGCCTGCGACGCTTACAAAAAATTTTTTAAAGGATTAGCAAAGTTTCCAAAATTCAAGAGTAAAAAGAAAACAACACCATCTTTTTATCAAGACAATGTAAAAATTCAGTTTTCTGAAATGCATGTAAAAATGGAAGGATTTGCTGTTTCTAAAAAGAAAAATAAACAAAAAATAAATTGGATTCGACTTGCAGAACATGGACGAGTCCCCACGAATTGTAAGTATAGCAATCCTCGTATTAAATTTGATGGGCTGAATTGGTGGATTACGGTTGGAATTGAATATTCTGATTCAGGTGTAACTCCAAACAAAGATGGAGTTGGGATTGATCTTGGAATTAAGGATTTAGCCATTTGTTCAGATGAAAATAAATATAAAAACATCAACAAGACACATGAAGTAAAACAACTTGAAAAGAAGAAACGAAGATTGCAGTGTTCTATTTCAAGAAAATATGAGAAAAATAAGAAAGGAGAAAGTTACTGTAAAACATGCAATATTATAAGAAGTGAAAAGAAACTTTTGAAAATTACTCACCGACTAACGAATATTCGTCAGAACTATTTGCATCAAATAACATCTGAAATTATAAAACGAGAACCAAGTTTTATTTGTATGGAAGATTTGAATGTAAAAGGGATGATGAAAAACAGACATTTATCTAAAGCTGTTCAACAACAAGGATTCTATGAATTTAGAAGACAGATTGAATATAAAGCAACATGGAATCATATTCCAGTAATCATTGCTGATAGATTCTTCCCAAGTTCTAAATTATGTAGTTGCTGTGGAACAATTAAGAAAGATTTGAAGCTGTCAGATCGTATTTATAAATGTGGATGTGGAAATGTAATTGACAGAGATTATCAGGCTGCTTTAAATTTGAAAAGATATGGAGAAAATGTTTAAAAACAATCTGTGGTATAACACATTGAAGTTATCACATATATGTACTGATTCGTTAGTCAGGAATTTACGCCTATGGAGAGTACAAGAACTTGCAAGTAGTATCTGTTTCGGCAGTATGAAAGCATACTCGATGAAGTAGGAATG
>NZ_CFAHBC010000016.1:0-58713 GCF_983179755.1 Brotaphodocola sp.
ATCACAGAAAATATAGAAAGGATTGATCTATTCCTATGAAAAGTGAATCTGAAAAATTAAGGGAAATTTTAAGGGAACTCCCTGACTATGTCGTAAACTTTTTCTATGCCAAGGACTCTGTCTATCAGCCCAAAACCAAAGTCGCCTATGCGATTGATCTGCGTGTGTTTCTAAAGTATCTTCTCGAAGCGATTCCTGACCGCTTCCCGTACCCGTCAATCACCCAGATCCCGATGGACGCTCTGGATCAGCTTCGCCCAAATGACATTGTTATGTTTTTGGCATACTTGGATGAATACTCGATGAAGGACGCAGATGGAAACTACATCACCCGGACGACTCCGACCGGAAAAGAAAAGATTCAGGTGTTTGAGAATTCTCCGTCTGGAAAACGCCGAAAGCTCGCCTCGATCAAGGCATTTTTCAAGTATATGGTCATCAATGAATACATGACGAAAAATCCGGCGACTTATGTCGATATTCCAAAAGTACCGAAGAAACCGATCGTCGCCCTCACAGAGTCTGAGACAAAACGACTCAAAAAAAATGTTCAGACCGGTGCACAGAAAACGGAACGGGAAAAAGTATTCTTTGAGAAGACAAAATTGCGTGACAATGCGATCATCATGCTTTTTCTCGGAACCGGTATTCGTATCTCCGAACTGTTGAACATTGATATGTACGATTTGGATCTTGATGAACAGCGACTGCTCGTCCGGCGAAAAGGTGGACATACCGAGTTCGTCTACTTTAAAAAAGAGGTGCTCACTGCCCTCTCCGACTACATTGAACTGGAACGCCCGGTTCTGATGAAGATGAAGAGCGAAAAAGAAAAAAAGGCAAACGGACCGCTGTTTGTGTCAAACCGTGGCACACGAATCACGATCAATCGCGTTGGTCAGATTGTCAAAGAATATGGCAGATTTGTCCTGCCACCGAATGTAAAATTCTCTGCTCATCTTCTGCGCAAGAGCTTCGGAACCCAGCTCTATGAGCGAAGCGGTGGCGATGTCTCACTTGTCCAGCATGCACTGGGACATGCAGACTCCTCCACTACCACCCGCTTCTACATTGACTTTGATAAAAACCGCTTAAAGTTTTTGAAGGATGAAGGGGATTCCTCCGACAAGGAATAATATTTATTGCTCAACGGAATATTTTTGTGAACGGCTTTATAAGCCAGATCTCTCGGATCTGGCACAAAGCTGTAAGACTTATGACGAGTTTATTTTGAAAATGAAGGAAGTTTCTGAATTCTGTTTTCCCGTTCTTTTTCTATAAGTTTTGTATACACATGCTCCACAAACCACGGTTCCGTAGATTTTTTCAAGGCTTCTTCCGATGTAAACCATGCGACTCCGCTATTTTCGTCCGCCTTTATCGATACACACTCATCCGAATCCGCTTCCAACAAATACGTCACATTCAAATGCAGATGACTGGATACATATTTGCCTTTTTTTATATGACCATCCACGGTAAGAGACTCCAACGAAAAGATGTCTCTCGATACCGGGCGGACATCCGAAAGTCCCGCTTCCTCCTTGACTTCGCGAATCGCGACAGCTAAAAGATCCGTCTCCCCGTCCGCATGTCCTCCAAGCCACGACCAGGAATCATAAATATTGTGGTATACCATCAGAACCTTGCTTCGGTCTTTGTTGACAACCCAAGCTGATGCTGTCACATGTGCCACCTGATTCTCTCGCGAAAATGCATCTTCGTGCTCTTCGATCCAATTTGCGATCAGAACCTGGTCCCGCTCTTCCTGCTCGTTATATGGCTTGTAAGTTTTGATTGCATGAAGTAATTCCTGACGATTCATCGTTTGTCTGTATCCTTTCTCTTCTTTCTTTTTCTTGCAGAGTTTTCTTTTTTCGTTTAGATTCCCAGTGACTGAAAAAGCGTATACAACTCCTCGGCTTCCTCCATAGATGGTCGCCACCCAAGAACCCCTTAGAGTTGACAACCCGAAAGGCAGGAACATCGCCCAGAGGATCTGAGCGCAGGGCGCATCCCACCTGTCTGGAATGATTCAAATAAACAACAACCCCAACAGCGTCGCATACACCGCTTCATTTGCCTTTACCACAAATGTCAACTCTTCTTTTGTCTGATTCAAACGGCAGAAAAGATTCCAGACGCTTCGATCTGTCGAGCGCAGATAGCCCTGCTTATCATAATAATATCGCTCATCAATCAAGACTGCAATTCGGTCGGCTACTCGTTCTGGCTCCGGGCTTAACATCTCTTTCTCGCAGATATATCCGCGGGTTCGATAATCTGCAAGCAGACACTCTTCCTCCTCCTCATTGTTGGCATAGACAACCGAGATATGAGGATAAGAGAACGAAAGTCGCCTGTGAGAAAGATGCATCATGCTCTGAATATAAAAGGATAACTCGGCATTTGTGCGAATCCGGTTTGTCAGGTGATAGGTCTGAATACCGGACAAATTTTTCAGCTCACGCAGAGTAGATCGATCCAGTTCTTCCGGAGAAATCATATCTTCACAGTCACTTGAAAAGATGATAGGGCGATCCTTGCAGGATTTCAGTAACCATGCCAGTGTCTTTGGTGGAAGCAGATGCGCCTCGTCGACGAAGATCGCATGAAATTGCGAAAAATTGCTACTAACAGGGTTCATGTCACTGTGAGACAGATATTCAATTCGTTGCAGGCGCTCATGGAGAAGATTCCACTGTGCCTTTGCATCCCCGCAGTGAATCATACAAACCTGCTGTCTGACAGAAAGTTTCATCGCAAGATCATACAAAAGCAGGGTCTTTCCAGTTCCGGGAAGACCGGTAAACCAGAACAAACCTGTTCTCTCTGTGCGAATTTTCTTTAAAATCTGCCGTTCAATCTCCCTCTGCTGAGCCGTCAGAAAATACTCTTTTTTCAGAAAACGGGACGGCTCTGTGAGTGGGGAAATCAGATAAAGTTCCGCACGAAACAGCTCCTCAATATTTCCCTCATAATCTCTGCTCTCATTTTGCAGTTCCTCACACAATTTTTCCCAGTCTGTTTCTGCAAGATGATCGTGGTTTGTCAGGCGCACAAGCCGTTTTTGACTGCTGATATAGGTGTAGGAACGAATTGGTTTGCCAAGGACAGACAGGTAATAGCGATTTTGCAAAAGCTGTCGACGGATTGCTTCATCAGATACAGCTCCACTCTTTAACTCGATGTTTAAAATCTGGTCTTCCTTGATTTGAAGAAGATCAAATTCTTTTCCAAGACGTGGTATCTGGAAGGAGTAGAAAAAACGAAGGCGGGCGATCTCTGGCATATGAGCCTCCAGCTGATTCGTCAGATCCCTCATGCTCTCCCATTCCCACTTTCGCATTTTCAGAAAGCTGGTTCTTCCAGAGAGCTGTCGTTCCAATTTCTGCAAATGTTCCAGACTCTGAGTCCTCGTGATCGCATAAACCGAGATTGCCTTCATATTTTTTCCTCACCCTACTGATTACTAATTTTTGCAAAACCCAATTATAATGAAAAACGTTTGTGTTATTCCTATTATAATATAAAGAGACCACAAGTGGAAGTCCATTCAATCGCTCCTAAGAAAGTTTGCGATACCCACCCCTATAAAGGAGAGAGATACTCACTCTGAATCATATAGTTTACATAAATAAATTACGTAAACTTAATAATCTTTTTCTTTCTTTTTCCTTTCACAAATCACCCGAAAACCTTGAATCACCAATGTCGGAAGCATGGCGAGGAGCAGTGTCTGCACCAAATTTTGTGTGTTCATCGCCTGAATCTGAAAAAGACTGTGAAATGCCGGAACACCCACGACAAGAGCGAGAAAACAAGCGCCGATTCCAAACGCAAGCAGGCTTGAAGGATTGCTCTTCAAACCAATCGCAAGCAGGGGCAATTCACTCCGGCAATTAAATCCATGAAAGAGTCTTGCGAGTGTGATTGTCGCAAAGGCCATTGTCGATGCCATAACAGAGCTCTGTTTCAGTCCAATCGAGAAGGCAAAAATTGTTGAGAGTGCAATCAGTGCGCCCTCCACAAGCATTTTGATCAAGAATTCCCGGTTCATCAATCCTTCTTTCGGATCTCTCGGTTTTTCTTTAAGAACGCCTTCGTCTGCGGGTTCAATTCCGATTGCCAGTGCCGGAAGCGAGTCGGTGAGCAGATTGATAAATAAGAGCTGTACAGGCACGAATGGCAACGGGAGCGCTCGCAGGGAAGTGTATAAAACGACAAGGATGGCAGCGGTATTTCCCGATAACAGGTATCTCACTGCATTTTTGATGTTGCGGTATACGGTTCTTCCGTTTGCGACTGCTCGAATGATCGTGGCAAAATTGTCATCGGTGAGAATCATATCAGACGCATCTTTTGACACCTCGGTTCCGGTGATTCCCATCGCAACTCCGATATCCGCCTTTTTGAGTGCAGGGGCATCGTTGACACCGTCTCCGGTCATCGCAACCAGTTTCCCGGATCTTTGCCATGCGCGGACGATTCGAATCTTATTTTCCGGTGAAACTCGCGCATAGACCGAGATTTTTTCGATCGCCTGATCCAATTCCTCCTCACTCATCCGATCCAGCTCCATGCCGGTCAAAGCCAGGTCCCCGTCCTCAAACAGACCGATCTTGCGGGCGATTGCGACCGCAGTTATCTTGTGATCGCCTGTGATCATGACGGTTCGGATTCCCGCAGATTTGGCATCTCTCACTGCCTTGATAGACTCTGGACGTGGCGGATCTGCCATAGAAATCAGTCCGAGAAACACATAGTCGTACTCCGCTTCTCTGCACAGAGGTTCGCAGGATTCCTTGTATGCAAATGCCAGCACGCGCAGTCCTCGCTCAGAAAACTGTTGATTCTGTATCCGAATCTTCTCTCGTTCTGTCTCCGTCATCGGACAAATTTCATTCTGTCTGCGAATCCAGATACAGCGGTCAAGCAGAACATCCACCGCCCCTTTTGTCAGAATCGTTTCTTTCCCATGAATTCGGTATTTCGTGCTCATCAGCTTTCGATCTGAATCAAATGGAATTTCTTCCAGTCTTGCCATCATCTCTCTGAGGATTTCCTCGTTCATCCCCTGTTTCCCAAGAGAGCTATAGCTGGCAAATGCCGGAATCTCCCGAAACATCTCCAAGAGCGCTGATTCCGTTGGATCTCCAATGCTCTGTCCATCAACGATACTCGAGTCATTTGTCAGGACTGCATCGTAAACCAGATACCGCTGTGTCTGGTCGGTCATATCAAGAGCTTTTGCCTCGATTACATTTCCATTTACAAAAATCTGCTGAACCGTCATCTTATTCTGGGTCAGCGTTCCTGTTTTATCTGAGCAAATCACAGAAACTGCGCCAAGGCTCTCCACCGCGCTGAGTTTTTTGATGATCGCATGTTCTTTTGCCATTCTCTGCGTACCGAATGCCTGCACAATCGTCACAATCGAGGTCAGGGCTTCCGGAATTGCTGCAACAGCAAGTGCAACCGCAAAGAGCAAAGCGTCAAGAACCGTCATTTTGCGGGAAAGGCAGAGCGCAAAGACGAGACCACAGATCATCAAAATCAGAATGGCAAGTTTCTGGCTGAACTGATCTAAACTGCGCTGAAGCGGAGTCTTAGACTCTCCTGCCTGATGAATCATTCCTGCAATTTTTCCAAGTTCTGTCTGCATCCCTGTTGCCGTCACAACCACTACCGCCCGCCCATACACGACAAGGCTTCCCGAGTAGACCATATTGGTGCGGTCAGCTAAAGGCGTCTCGCCTGCAAGCACGCCTTCTCTCTTTTCTATATGGGAGGTCTCCCCGGTCAGAGAACTCTCATTGACCTGAAGCGAGTAGCTCTCTACAATTCTTCCGTCCGCGGGGATGAGATCACCCGCTTCCAGCTCCAGAAGATCCCCGATCACAATTTCCCGGGACGGAATCTCGATCTTTTTTCCATCACGAATCACTCTGCTGTTCGGGGAGGAGAGATTTTTAAGGCTTTCAAGCGACTGTTCTGCCTTGATCTGCTGAATTGTTCCGAGAACCGCATTTGCCACCAGAACAAGCAGGATTACCGCAGTGCTCTCCAAGTTTCCGGAGATCATCGAGATTCCACCTGCAATCAGAAGAATCACGACAAGAAGATCACAAAACTGACTGAGAAAAATCTGTCCCGCTGTCTTCTTTTTCCCCTCCTCCAGGACATTTTCGCCTGTTGTCTGCAACCGCTCTTTGGCAGTTTCACCCGATAATCCCGATCGCGTTGTCTTAAAACGTCGGAGTACTTCGTCAACCGACTGGCTCCATACTTCTTTCTGCATCATTATCATTTCTCTTTGCTCCTTTTCATTGTTTGATAAATTTTTAATCTTTAATGCTGAGGATCTCATTTGATGAGGTGATAAGAAAATCATGTGCAGAAAACGCTCTTTTGTCTCAGAAATTCTTTAGAAATTCAGAAAAGAATTTTGTACTGGAAATCCGTGGATCAGGATTTTCGTAACAAAAAAGAGACCTTTACTGCACCAAACATGTACAATCCGTGAAAATGCCAGTGGCATTTGTCATTTCTCATGACATGCAAAGCAATAAAAGTCTCGTTCCATTTCAATGATGTGTACTGTCCGGCAACAAAAAACAGTTGCGTGATGACGACCAGCACAACACCGGCGATCAAAACCGTCCGATGCGAACTACTCCCTAATATGTATTCCAATCTTATCATATGCGAGAAGTTCTTGTCAATTACTTTTTTTAACATGTAAAGTAACTTAATCAAATTTTTTAATGCAGATATGATGATAATCCACAGCGGAGTCCTTGAGCTCCGGTACAGCGACATCATATCGGGTAATCCAGAGAATATCCGTTCCAAGGTAGTCGGAGACTGCCTGTGCCGGAGCACCTCCCTGAACCATGCTTGCGACAGCGAGGTTGCGAAGCTGAGTCATCGTAAACGGCGGAATTTCGAGTGCTTCGCAGGCATCCTTGATATAGTGTTCCAACATACGGGCGGACAGACGCTTCTCAAAACGCCGTAACCGAAAGACAGGAAAATCCTTTTCCACCTGCGCCGGAATCAGCCGGACAATCAAATCAAATAGATCATCAGGAAGCTTAATCTTTCGCTCTCTGCGGTGAGTATCCGGAATGATCATTCCCTTTTGTCCATCGGCATCCATGAAGATATGACCGACATTCAATCCACACAACTCCCTCGTTGTCAGTCCACAGCGCAGGATCGTGGAGATCGCCACAAACATCGTGAGATCATCCCTCTCGTAGAAGTAGGTTAATACCTGATCTACATGCTCAAGTTTGGGAATCGGAGCGATCGGCTGTAATGACCACTCAAACTGCATCTTCGGAAAGGCTCGCTCAAAATGACCTTCCGGATTTGAGGTTGCCCCTGATTTTTGTACATTTTGGGATTGCACCACCGCCTGTTTCTCATCTATAAAACGTGCAAAGCCCCGCAAAGCTGCGATCTGCCACTGGAGCGTCTTTACTGTACTGCTCTTTGTATGATTCTGGAAAAACCGATCGGTCTTCTCCGGCGTGATCTCCATAAAATCACACTTTGTCTCACGACAGAACAGAGCCAGAAGACCGGCGTACTGACGTCTCGTCGTCTGCCGGATAAAACGTGCGGTATATTCCAGAAAAAGATTCTCTGTCTCTTCTGAAATGCAGGAGCACATCTCTCTCAGACAAATTTCATTTTGGTCTTCCATCCCGATTTCCTCTCTTTCTCTCTTTTACTTTTATTCCCGCACTGATGTACCGCTCCAAACAGCTTCGCTGTTTCTCTTATCCACGATTGGTAAACGCTTTGACGATCTCCACAAGAATATCCGCAATCTTTTCCATCGACTGAATGCAAACGTACTCATATCTTCCGTGGAAATTGTGACCACCTGCGCACAGGTTCGGGCACGGAAGTCCCTTGTAGGAAAGGCGAGCGCCATCTGTGCCTCCGCGGATCGGGCATACGACCGGCTCCACATCGAGAGATTTCATCGCGTTCTCCGCAATTTCGATCAGATACTTGTGCGGTTCAATCTTCTCGCGCATGTTATAATAAGAATCTTTCAGATTCAGCTCAACCGTTCCCTCACCATACTTGGTGTTGAGGTAAGAAACAACACTGGTCATCAGTGCTTTCTTCTCCTCGAATTTTGCGTGGTCATGGTCGCGGATGATATAGTTCATGTAAGCATGCTCGACATCGCCGGACATATTATTCAGATGGAAAAATCCCTCATAACCATCCGTGCATGCCGGATTCTGGAACATCGGAAGCATCTGCTGAACTTCCATTCCGATCAGGAGCGCATTCTTCATCTGACCTCTTGCGGAACCCGGATGAATGTTGACACCGTTGATATTGAGCTTTGCGGAAGCAGCATTGAAGTTCTCATACTCGATTTCACCGAGAGCACCACCATCAACCGTATACGCAACATCTGCGCCAAATCCCTCCACATCAAAGAAATCTGCACCGCGTCCGACTTCCTCATCCGGTGTGAAGCCGATACAGATTGTTCCGTGCTCGATTTCCGGATGAGTCAGCAGATACTCTGCCATCGTCATAATCTCGGCAACACCAGCCTTGTCATCTGCACCGAGAAGTGTCGTTCCGTCGGTTGTAATCAAATCCTGTCCCACATAACGCAGAAGCTCCGGAAAACGCTCCGGACTCATCGTCTCTCCGGTCTTGGCATTCATGTGGATTGTTTTTCCGTCATAATTGCGGATAATCTGCGGATGAATCCCATTTCCCGGGCAATCAGGTGAGGTATCCATGTGGGAGATAAATCCCACGGTCGGGATTCTCTTATTCGTGTTTGCCGGAATACGTGCATAGACATATCCATAATCATCCATGCGGACATCCTCTGCACCGAGAGCAACCAACTCTTCTCTGAGCATCATTCCAAGGTTTTTCTGCTTTTCTGTACTCGGAAATGCCTCCTGATCACTCATAGATTCTGTATCAACTAATACATAGCGAAGAAAACGATCTGTAATATTTGACATGATTTTCTGCTCCTTTGTTTGCCATTTTTGTCAGAGAAATTTTTGCTGACTTAAAGTGCCCCTATTATAGCATATTTTTCTGAATACTTCCACTCGTCGTTCATTTAACCCCCGGAGTTTGTGAGCTTCCTCTTTCTCCGAGTATGATTCCCCTATTCTTCAACAGAACTACGATCCCAGCGCATTTTTTTTTCAGCTTCCGTGATTGGGCGGATCACTTTGCAGGGATTGCCGACTGCCACAGAGTTGCTCGGGATGTCTTTGACGACCACGCTCCCTCCGCCGATCACAACATTACTGCCGATCGTGACTCCGGGCATCACCTGAACTCCGCCACCAATCCACACATTGTCCCCGACCGTGATCGGGTAGGCATACTCAAGTCCCTTATTTCGGCGCTCAGAATCGATCGGATGACCTGCCGTGTAGAATCCGCAGTTCGGCGCAATGAATACATTGTCCCCAAACGTCACTTTTGCACAGTCCAGAATGACCAGATTGTAGTTGGAAAAGAAATTCTCACCGATCTCAATATGATACCCGTAATCGCAGAAAAACGGCGCCAGAATGTCAAAGGACTTTTTTGTCTTTCCAAGAAGCTCCTTTATGATCGCCTTTTGCTTTGTCTCCTCTGTCGGACGCAGGTGGTTATACTCATAGCACAGTTCTTTCGCGTGAAGTCTCTCCGCTTTCAGTTCCTGATCATAGTTCGCATCGTAAAGCATCTGCCTTTGCATTTTTTCTTTTTCTGTCAGATCATGTTTCCTATCACTCATGAAAATACCTCCTGTTTTCCCGTTTTTACACCAATTTACAACTCTCCAAGTCATTTTACTGACCAAAGTTTAATGCAGTTGACTTTGCCGAGACTGATGAGAAACTGATAAGAAAAGCAAAAAGAAGAAGGGACTGATCGCCAGCCCCTTTTTCTTTCGACTTTGTTGATACTTGTTGATGTTTTTTGTTGAATAACCTGTTCTATCACGATCTATCATGAATATCAATCAAGTTATTGCTCTAATAGTATCGGAACTCCCCTGAAAAGTCAAGGAAAGATTTAAAATTCCAGATTTTTTAAGGGTCCATTTTTAAGAATTTCATTTTTCAAGATCCCAATCTCCAAATCCAATCAACACAATCAGCGATTTGCCAGTTCCTCCGTGATCTCTTCCCAGGTCACGCCCTTCTGAACCATCAGGACCATCGCATGATACAGGAAATCGGAAATCTCATACTTGATCTCCTCCGGGTCCGGATTCTTCGCCGCAATCACGATCTCCGTACATTCCTCTCCAACCTTCTTCAAGATCTTATCGATGCCCTTGTCAAACAGATAGTTGGTGTAAGAACCCTCCTTCGGGTGAATCTTGCGGTCTTTGATGACGGCATAGACATCCTCAAAGACCTTTAACGGGTTTGTCTCCTTGTAATCCTTCTCTGCAAGTGTCTGGAAGAAACAGTTGTGAGAACCGGTGTGGCAGGCAGGTCCGATCTGGTGGACTTTTGCGAGGATCGTGTCGTTGTCACAGTCAAGTTTTAAGGATTTCACATACTGGAGATGACCGGAAGTCTCACCCTTCATCCACTGAGTCTGACGGCTCCGGCTGTAATAATGCATTTTTCCGGTTTTCAGGGTATCCTCAAATGCCTGCTCATTCATATAAGCGAGCATCAGAACCTCATCGGTCTTGAAATCCTGAACGATGACAGGAATCAGTCCGTTTGGACCGAGTTTGAAATCACTCCACGGCACAGAAGACGTCAGAATATCCATCGGACAGCCCTTTTTGGAAAGTTCCTGCTTGAGTTCCATATAAGAGATTTCCTTATTGGTCTTGTCAGCCTCAATCGCTGTCAGAATCACGCCCTCGCAGTGATCTGCATGCAAAACGTGATAGACCGTCTCAGTCTCCGCTGTCTTGGTGCAGACAGCGAGAGCCGGAAGGTTTTCTGCCTTGCCTGCATCTGCGCTTTCGGCAACTGCTCCGTTTAAAATCAGCATGGAAACGCCGAGCTGTGCAAACTCTTCTGCGCGTGCAAGCGCCTTTTCATCGGAAACCATCATGAAAATCTTCTCAGCTCCGAAACGGTTGGAAACCTCACGGATCAGATCGACATTCTCCGGTTTGTCCGCATCAAGAAAAACTGCCTTTGCACCCGCATACAGATATTTCTTGACATCCTCCATGCGTTTTACGCGACCGCCGACAAGAATCGGCAGATCGATCACGCGAGCCGTCTCCTTGATCGATCCAATAACTGCCTCATGCTCCTCATCATTTTCGGAGAGATCGAGAATCAGAAGCTCATCTGCTCCGCTGTTGTTGATCTGCTCTGCGACTGTGATCAGGGAAGCCTCCAAAGTTGCTTGTGGCTTTAACAGATCTCCATCTGTCCCAAGCAGGATCGCCTGCTTATTTTTACATCCGATGGCTGTGATCAGCCGTTTGGTCTCTGCTGTCATAATTCTTTTTCCTTCTTCCTTTGGTTACTTTGTACCCTCAAAGAGATTGACTGCATCGCGAAGCACAATGCGGTTCTCATAAAGTGCCTTTCCGATGATTGCTCCGCGGATGTGATTCTCATTTAAAGCAGCGAGATCTTCCATGCAGGAAACACCGCCGGAAGCGATGATGTCAAGACCGGTTTTTTCCGTCAGCTCTCTCGTTGCATTTACATTCGGTCCGGAAAGCGTTCCATCTCGGGAAATATCTGTATACACGATGTGCTCCACGCCATACGTCTTCATCTGAAGGCAGAGATCCGTCGCAGAGATACTGCTCGTCTTCTCCCAGCCTTCAACGGCAACCATGCCATTCTTTGCATCCACACCGACTACGATGTGCTCCGGACCGAAAGTCTCCACTAACTCTTTGACAAACTCCGGATTCTCCACTGCCTTCGTGCCGATGATGCAGCGGGTGATTCCGAGATCGAGCATATAGCGGACTGCCTCCGCACTGCGGATTCCACCGCCGAGCTGAACCGGAACATTGACTGATTTCACGATCTCCCGAATCGCCTCCTCATTGACAGAGTGACCGGCAAGTGCGCCGTCCAGATCGACAAGGTGAAGAAAAGTTGCTCCCTCGCTTACCCAACGCTTTGCCATCTCTGCCGGGCGGTCGGAATATACTTTTTCCTGGTCGAACAGACCAAGCGTGAGACGGACACAACGTCCGCCCTTCATATCAATCGCGGGATATAACTGCATGAGTTTTTCCTCCTATGTTTTCCCTAGTATAAGTATCGATCATGGTCATATGAATCCATATCATGTTCTGAAAGCATGTTGCCTGCTGGTGAACTACCCCGACTTAAAGCGTGCCTTTTGTGGAGAGCACATCGGTGATGCGCGGATCAAAGCGGGTTGCCTGATCGAGAGCTTTTGCAAATGCCTTAAACGTCGCCTCAATGATATGGTGATTGTTGAGCCCATTGATCTGCTTGATGTGCAGATTCATCTCTGCGCCGTAGGAGACCGCATAGAAGAACTCTCTGACCATCTCCGTCTCGAGATCTCCGACTTTTTCCCGGTCAAGATTTAAATCATAGACGAGATAAGGACGACCGCACAGATCCAGTGCACACAGGATCAGCGCCTCATCCATCGGAAGAATGCTTGAACCGTAACGCACAATTCCCTTCTTGTCGCCGACTGCCTCGCGGATCACCTTTCCAAGCACAATTCCGGTGTCCTCGATCGTGTGATGGGTGTCCACCTCCAGATCTCCATCGACCGTAACAGACAGATCAAAGAGACCGTGGCGGGCAAATCCATTCAGCATATGGTCGAAAAATCCGATTCCTGTATGAATATCCGCCTTTCCACTGCCATCCAGATTTAATGTCATCTTGATCTTTGTCTCATTGGTATTTCGTTCCATGCTTGCGATTCGTTCCATCCCGCTCATCCCACAGCTCCTTTTTTTCGATTTTTTATTCTTAACGCTTTAATATGCTTAGCCTGTTTAGTCCTCAAAACGAACGCGAACGGAGTTTGCATGAGCCGTCAGATGCTCTGCCTCAGCAAAGGTCTCAATGTCCTTGTGTGCGCGCTCAAGAGCTTCTCTCGAGTAATAAATGATGCTGGATTTCTTCACGAAATCATCGACATTGAGCGGAGAGAAGAATTTTGCAGTGCCGTTTGTCGGAAGAACGTGGTTCGGACCTGCAAAGTAATCGCCGAGGGGCTCAGAGCTGTACTCGCCGAGGAAGATTGCTCCGGCATTCTGGATTCTTGTCATATCCTCGAACGGATTGCGGGTCACGATCTCAAGATGCTCCGGTGCGATCTCGTTTACGGTGTCGATCGCCTCTTTCATCGTCTCGGTCACGAGAATGTATCCGTAGTTGTCAAGGGACTTCTCAAGGATCTCACGACGGGAAAGTTTCGGAAGATAGCCATCCACCTCAGCAGACACCTTCTTTGCAAACTCCATGCTCGTTGTGACGAGAATTGCGGAAGCAAGCTCGTCATGCTCTGCCTGGGACAGAAGATCCGCTGCCACAAAATGCGGATTTGCGCTGTCATCTGCAAGCACAAGGATCTCGCTCGGTCCGGCAATACTGTCGATGCTCACATATCCGTATACCGCCTTCTTTGCAAGTGCGACGAAAATGTTGCCCGGTCCAACGATCTTGTTGACGCGCGGAATCGACTCCGTTCCGAATGCGAGGGCTGCGATTGCCTGTGCTCCGCCGACTTTATAGACCTCGGTTGCACCTGCAAGATGAGCTGCGATCAGGGTAACCGGATTGACCTTTCCGTCCTTTCCCGGAGGAGTCACCATCACGATTCGCTTTACACCGGCAACCTCTGCCGGAATGATGTTCATCAGAACGGAGGACGGGTAAGCGGCTTTTCCACCTGGAACATAGACACCGACACTCTCAAGAGCCGTCATCTTCTGACCAAGAATTGTGCCGTCCGGCTTGCTGTCAAACCAACTGCATCTCTTCTGCTTCTCGTGATACTCACGGATGTTCTTCATGGATTTCTTCATCACGGCCAGGAGATTCGGATCTACAAGGGAAAGTGCCTCCTGAATCTCTGCATCCGTCACGCGGATTGTGGAAGCGTCCAGAGATGCCTTATCAAATTTTGCGGTGTACTCAAAAAGAGCCGTATCTTTTCTCTTGCGGACATCATCCACAATCGCCTGCACCGTATCCTCGTACTCTGTATAGTTGTTCGGATCACGCTTTAACAGATCCGACATGATATTTTTCTTGCTCTGCTCGTCCAGTGTCACAATTCTCATCTTTTTATGCCTCCTGCTGTTCCCTATTTATTCCTCGATATTTATTTTTAAATATCTTAAATCAGGGTTTTTAAATCACGGATAATTTTTCCGATGCGCTCATTCTCCCGCTTCATGCTGACCTGGTTGACCACCATGCGCGCGGAAAGCGGGCAAACCTCCTCGAGAACCGTCAGACCATTCTCGCGAAGCGTTGTTCCGGTTTCTACGATGTCGACAATCACCTCAGACAGACCGACAATCGGAGCCAGCTCAATCGAGCCGTTTAATTTGATGATTTCAACCGTCTGATGCTTCTTGTTATAGAAATAGTCTTTTGCGATTGCCGGATACTTTGTTGCAACGCGGATCAGCTCGTGATGTTTTAAGCGCTCTCTCGCCTCCTCCGGACCACAGACACACATCCGACAGCGACCGATTCCGAGATCAAGAACCTCATAGAGCTTTCTTCCTTCCTCGAGAATCGTATCCTTTCCGACGATTCCGATGTCCGCTGCCCCGTACTCCACATAGGTCGGAACATCCGTCGCCTTTGCGAGGAAAAAGCGATAGCCGAGCTCCTCATTCGTGAAAATCAGCTTTCTGGAGTTCTTATCCTTCATCTCCTCGCAGGTGATGCCGATCTTCTCAAACATCTCCAATGATTTACTTGCAAGCCGGCCTTTCGCCAGCGCAAAGGTCAGATATCTCATGCCTGTACCTCCCCGTCTTCTGTGCTGTATTTTACTGCTCTTTTACCGTCACCGTCAAGATAAATCAGAGATTTAATCTTCTGGCGGGAAGCGCATGCCAGATACTCGGAAAAACTGTGCAGGGAATCTTTTCTCAAAAGCTGAACGGACTTTTTCTCTGCGCGGAGCTCTCCTGCCATGCGGATCGCCTCAGCTCTCGCACTCTCCTCGTAGAGAATCATCGTGTCAACATCGTCGGTCTTTGTGCAGATCTTTTGACGGGACAGGGCCGACATCAGGCGATCCACCTCAATCGCGAATCCGACCGCCGGTGCGTTCTTTCCGAACTGCTCAAGGAGCTTGTCGTAACGACCTCCTGCCACGATGTAGTCGCCGGTTCCGTAGGTATATGCCTTGAAAATAATGCCGGTGTAATAGCTGTACTTGCTCAGCATACCGAGATCATAGGAAACATAATCGCCAAGACCGTAGCTGTCAAGGATCTCCTGAATCTTCTCAAGACGCTCGATCGCACGGACCGCGCGCAGGTTCGATGTCATCGACTTTGCAAGGCGGATCTGGTCAATGTCACCGAAAAGCTCCGGAAGCTTCAGGAAGAGACGCTTAAGCTCAGGGGACATCGTCTGTTCACTCAAAAGTTCCTCGACACCGAAGTAATTCTTATTCTCAATCAGTTCTCTGAGCTGATCCTGCGTCTCCTCATCCATGTGCGCTTCCTCGAGGAGCCCGCGGTAGAAATCAACCTGACCGAGCTCCACCTGAAACTCCTTGAGTCCGGTTGCCTTGAGCGCGTCGATTGCGATCGCAATCATCTCGGCATCTGCATCGATCAGGTCATCTCCGATCATCTCCACGCCGGTCTGCGTTGCCTCCTTGAGTCTTCCGCGGTAGCTTGTGCTGTTCTGGAACGTAGAGCCAAGGTAGCACAGACGCAGAGGGAGCTGTTCGTCCATGAAATACTTCGCTACACAGCGCGCGATTGACGGGGTGATATCCGGTCGGAGAACGAGCGTATTGTTCTCACGGTCGAAGAACTTATACATTTCCCGACTGTCGACACTTCCGCGCTCCGCCTTGAAAATATCAAAAAACTCAAATGCCGGGGTCTCGATATTCTGATAGCCATACAGATGAAACACATTTTTAATCTGCTCCTGTACAGCAAGTTTTCTTGCACATTCGTCTCCGTAAATATCCCGGACACCATCCGGGGTATGCAGTAACTGATTATTCATAATGTCCTCATGTCCTCCCGATTCCTTTTTGATTCAAGTCGACGCTCACGGTGTATATTAGTCATTAAATTCACGATACATCTCGATTCATGGATCTCAATCAAATGAAAAAGTGTCCTGTGGCACGCGCAGAACACTTTCGCATGGTACAGTGATAATATAGTAACGTGTTGTTGCTATTATATGGTAAGAATGGACAGTTGTCAACTGTATTTTCAACAAATTGGAAAAAGTTATCCGACCAGAGTTCCCATTTCTTTAGTCGTTTGTCAGATGGAAACGATCCAGAACATAGAATGCCAGACTCATTGCCATTCCGACGATACATGCCAGAACCATTCCCTTTAACTGGATGTTGCCGATGTTGACCGCAATCCCGGAAAGACCTGTTACAAAGATAACGGAGGTCAGAGCCTGATTGCGGGACTTTGCGAAATCCACCTTGGAATCAACGAGAATACGAAGGCCGGAGGTTCCGATCATTCCATAGAGCAGAAATGAGATTCCACCGATAACCGGTCCCGGAATCGTGCTGATCAGTGCAGACAGCTTTCCGATGAAGGAGCAGATGATTGAAAGAACCGCTGCACCTGCGATGACGCGGACACTGTATACGCCTGTCATTGCCATGACACCGATGTTCTCTCCGTAAGTGGTTGTAGGCACAGAACCGAGCATACCGGAAATCATCGTGGAGAAATTATCTCCGAACAGACTGCGATGAAGACCCGGATCTTTTAAGAGGTCTCTGCCGATGATTTTACTTGTGACAACCTGATGACCGATATGTTCAGATGCAATGACGAGAATAACCGGAAGAATAATCAGGATGGCTTCCAGATTGAATTTTGGTGCAGTAAAATTCGGAAGTGCAATCCAGGATGCCTGTGCGACTTCCTCAAAACTTACAATTCCACATGCTACCGCTGCAAGATATCCTGCGATAACGGCAATCAGAATCGGGATAACAGAGAGAAATCCGCGGAAGAGAACTGAACCAAATACCGCGAATCCAAGGGTGACGAAGAAAACAATGACATTGCTTGGATTGATCGTCTCATCGAGAAGACCGGCATTGCTTGCAGCGGAGGAGGAAAGCTCCAGACCGATCAGTGCAACGACAGGTCCCATTGCTGCCGGCGGAAGTACGACATCAATCCATTTTGTACCAAATTTGTAGATGATCAGAGAAAGAATGCATCCGCAGAATCCGACTGCGACGAAACCGCCGAGTGCATACGGATAACCAAATTTGCTGATAACAATGCTCGCCGGTGCGAGGAAAGCAAAGCTAGATCCCAAATATGCCGGTGCTTTTCCTTTTGTCACCATCATAAAGATCAGCGTTCCGCAACCGTTCATCAAGAGAACGATTGCCGGGTTGATTCCGAAGAGAAAAGGTACTAAAACTGATGCTCCGAACATCGCAAACATGTGCTGGATGCTCAGCGGGAGCAACAGATTAAACGGTACCTTCTCGTCTACCTGAATGATTCGTTTGTGTTCCATACGTTTTTAGCCTCCTGTCTTTCCTACTTGTACTTGTATTGTACTTTTTCGGTACTTTGTATCCTATCTATTATTTCACATTTCGGAGGATTCGTCTACCATTATTGAAAAGATGTCCGTTCATTCTTGTTCGCCTTTGTACGTAGACAAAAAGTTTTTACACACACCTTAGAAAATGTGCTATAATGCTGTTAAATGATCAAAATGAAATCAGAGATCGATGGATATGTAATAATAAGATAGTTCCGTATCAATGGAAGGGCAAACGTATCATCGATCGGGGAAAGGATGAGTGTTTTGAAGATAATTGGAAGAAATGATCCATGCTGGTGTGGAAGCGGAAAGAAATATAAGAACTGTCATCTCGAGTTTGACAGCCATTTGAATCTTTTAAAGATGGGTGGTCATCAGGTGCCGAGCCATAATATGATCAAGACTCCGGAGCAGGTTGAGAAGATCAAAGAGAGCGCAGCAATCAATATCGCAGTTCTCGATTATGTCGCTGAGCATATCCGTGCCGGCATCACGACCGAGGATATCGACCGCTGGGTTTACGAGGAGACGACAAAACGCGGTGCGATCCCGGCTCCGCTGAACTTCGAGGGATTCCCGAAGAGTGTCTGCACCTCGATCAACGAGGAAGTCTGCCATGGAATTCCCTCCCCGGATGTTGTTCTGAAAGACGGTGACATCATCAATGTTGACTGTACGACCAATTATCACGGCTTCTATGCCGATGCTTCCCGCATGTTCTGCATCGGAAACGTCTCCGATGAGAAGCGCAAACTCGTTGAGGTGACAAAGGAAGCGGTAATGCGTGGACTTGCGCAGGTAAAACCGTGGGGCTATCTCGGTGATGTCGGTCAGGCAGTCAATGACTACGCAAAAGAGAATGGTTACAGCGTTGTCCGTGAGATCGGTGGTCACGGAGTCGGTGTCGACTTCCATGAGGAGCCGTGGGTGAGCTTTGTGACGAAAAAGGGCACGGAGATGGTGATGGCTCCGGGTATGATGTTCACGATCGAGCCGATGATCAACCTCGGACGCGCCGACATTTACGAGGACGACTCGAATGGTTGGACGATCCGCACCGACGACGGAAGCCCGTCCGCTCAGTGGGAGATTCAGGTTCTCGTAACTGAGACCGGCTATGAGCTGATTGCATGGTAAGACAACAAGAAAAACCAAAAAAAGAAATCGTAAAATAGTATTAAGAATATAAAAAAAGGTCATGGGTATTGTGATCCGATGTCAATTTTGATTTCCGATTTCACAGGTTCCATGACCTTTTTTATATGATAGGAAATTGCGTCCTATCATACAAAAACGCTCCGCGAGGATGCGCCAATTCTCTGCTTTCGTCGACTTGAACTTTATTCCTGCTCATACCCGTACCGAACAAGCTCATACTTCTCGTCATCCATCCCGCCCTTTGGCTCATAGGCAAACAGGATTTCTTTTAATCGCTGCATCCGGTCACCTGACTGGGCGGCCTGGGTGATAACAGAAGGATTTGCCAGCGTCTCCGTCTGTTTTTTGAGGTCTGCAACCATCTCTTCTAACGTCTCTTTTCTCTCCGGGATTGCAAGACCTGCCATCTTTGCAAGCATCCCGATCGACACGGCGCACTCGGTATCCGCGCTCAGCTTCGGAGTTTTCTCAAGCGCAAGTCGAAGCCGGATATCCACAGACTGTTTTACAATTGAGAATACCATTGTTGCCTCTCATCTCCTCTTCCGTTTCTATTTCTATATCATCATTCCCTCATTATCGTTTCATCACATTGAGTTTTTCCTTGGGTTTCGGGTTGAGTCACCCGATTTTTCCGGATATGTGTTCATCTTCCTTCGCATCGCGCCAGTCGAGATCAAGCTGAATCGCCTCGAGATAGTGAACAAGAAATTCCTTCTTTGCATAAATACGAAACTGATGATCAATCTCGTCGTATGTAAAACTCTTTCGCCCGCCATTTTGCATGCGCTCCCAGAAACGTTTTAAATCGCGCAGAGGAAGGTAGTAGAGTTCTTCCTCGGACTTAAAATAAAGAATGAGAAAAGCGATCCCTCCCTGCCGTTCAAAATCCTCCATAAATGCTACCTGATGCGGGTGGACATTTGCAAGTGGAAATGTGCGGACAGCGCACTCTTTTGCATCGAAACAGATCGGAATTCCCTGAACGGCTCCGATATAGTCGACCGTACTCTTCTGGTCAAAGTATGCGAGTGTGATGTGACGCGAGGATTTATCGATGTTGATCGGCGTGATCGGCGTCGGAATCTTCTGAATCAGCGCCAGATGCTTTTCACGGTAAAGATCATTTGTGCGGTTGATCATATCCTCGAGAATCGATCCCCGCAGTCCACGACTCTTCCAGGTTCCCATGCCGTTTTAAGCCTCCTTCTACTCTACTTTTCTGCTTATTTTAAGCCTCTTTCATACAGGTTTCTAATAATTCCTGACCAAACACCGCAACAAATGGCTTCGGAGCCGGTGCAAACACGCGCTTGCCCTCCAGATAAGAAAATGGCTCATTCAAATGTTTCGGAAATTCCATCTCAAACGAATGAAGCATCTGGGAAGTAATATGGAAACGCTTCTTCGCCTCCTCATTAACTGCGGGATTGCCGTACTTGTAATCCCCGACAAGCGGATGACCGATCGATGCGAGATGCGCACGGATCTGATGGGTACGACCGGTGATCAGCGTAACTTTCAGGAGAGTATAGCCATTCGCCTCTCCGACCGGAACATATTCGGTCTGAATCGGCAGAGCATCCTTGTGCTCCTTCTCAAAAATAGTCACCTGATTCGTCTTCTCATTTTTATAGAGCCAACCGCTGATGTGCTGACGTTCCCTCACGCTTCCTTTTACCGCACACAGATAATACTTATGCAGGGAGCGCTCCTTAAACATCGCAGAGAGCATCTGAAGACCTGCGAGAGACTTTCCTCCGGCTACGAGACCACTCGTGTTGCGGTCAAGGCGATTGCAGATCGACGGGCGAAAACTGCGAAGCTGGTCTTTCGTGAGCTGACCGGAATCAAGCAGATAGTCAATCAGATATTCCACAAGGGACTCATCGGTTTCCTTTGCCTTCTGGGAGAGCATCCCCGACGGCTTGTTGATCAGCAGAATATCCGAGTCCTCATAAATAATATCCAATTTTTTCTTGACTACTCTCTGTATCTTTACCTCAGAAAACTTTTCGATCGTCTCATCTGCGAGAAACAGGCGGACAAGATCGCCCTGCTCAAGTTTTTCTGCTCCGGTACATTTCTTTCCGTTTAAGGTAATATTTTTCTTGCGCATCATCTTATAAAGAAAACTTTTTCCTGCAAGATTCAGATATTTCGCCAGCAGTTTGTCGAGACGCTGACCTGCCTCATTTGCGCTAACATGAATTTCCTTCATAATAAATGAAATCCTTTCGTTAAGTCTTTCGTTTGGCCGTAATGTTTCCGTTTCGTTACTTTTCTTCTCTGCGTTCTTTTTTCTTTATCTTTCTTCGTTCTGTTAGCTTTCCTTTATATGGAAAGATTTTTCAGCAGACGAGATGCATACTCCACACTTCCATCATCCTCGTAGGAATCCGCCGGTTTGAGACTTTCGAGACGCTTAAAGAATCCATGCTCGTCCGAAATAATCTTAAAACTCAGCATCATCTTGTTTGCACGAAGCAAATCGGAAACCGTCTGCTCTGCCTTTGCTGTCTTGAGATTTTTCTTCGGACAGTAAGCATAGATTCCTGCCGGATGCACAATCACCGCGTCAAACGGCAGAACGTACTCTTTTGTTGTCACAATCAGATCATACAGAAGCAGGGTTTTCTTCTCATATGGCACAAGCTTCTGGTGAAATGTCTCACCCGGAGTCCGGTAATTCCAAGATGCGAGAAGCGGGGACGCCATGTTTGCCATCGGAAGAACCGTCAGAATCGCCATCACGGTCAAGACATTTTTCGTCGCCTGCTCACTCGCAAAATGACGTGCGAAAAGTTGGGCAAGAATAGCGAGAAGCAAAATCCCGGTAATCATGAGGCGCATCCGCCGGTTTGTCGTGCGGTATCCGTACTCTCCTTTTTCTTTCTTCTTTTGTCTCAATCTCTTTCATCCTTTCTAACCTTGTAAATCTAATCCGTTTCTTATGCTTTTTTCGTTTCGTTTTCTTATGTATCTTTTAAACTCAGAGATGTCGCATAAGTGCAAGAATCCATGAATGGGGGAGAACCTTGCACAGTACAAAGAATGCCTTCATCCACGGACCATAAATGGAAATCGCTTTTCCCATCATGCTGTCACGCAGGGCAAAACGCACGACCTTGCGCGGGTCTGCCATCGTAAGACGCTTGTAGAGTGGGATCTTTCCTGTCATCTCCGCAATATCAAAGAACTCGGTTTTAACCGGTCCGGGGCAAACTGCGGTCACTGAGATTCCCCGTTCACGCAGTTCCTCGCGCAGTGCCCGGCTGTAACTGAGGACAAAGGATTTTGTCGCCGAGTAGATCGCAAATCCCGGTTGGGGAAGAAAGGACGCCGACGATGCAAACTGAATAATCCGGCTGTTGAATGGCATATACGGGAGCACCATATGCGTGACTGCGCAGAGTGCTTCCACATTCAACTGAATCATCCCTGTCTCACTCTCAAGATCAAGCTCTCCGATCTTTCCGATTTTTCCAAATCCTGCGGAATTGATCAGCATACGAACCTGCGGACGGTGTGCCTCAAGCTCTCGCTCAAACAAAGTCCGATCATCCGTATTTTGAAGATCAAGAGGCAGGATGTGCAGGGGCACAGGCACCTGACTTTGAAGTTGTTCGAGTCGTTCTCCCCGTCTCGCAATCACCCAGATCTCCGAGAATTTCTCTCCAAAACGGTCTGCCAGCTGAATCACCGCTTCTCGCCCCATTCCAGAGGAAGCCCCTGTCACAATCGCAATCGGTTTTGAGTTGTTTTTCATGTACTCATCTGTCCTTTCTCGATTTTCAAATTTTTCAAATTTCGGTGAAAAGTTCCTCATAGTCCTCGATAAAGTAGTCTGCAAGCTGTTCTTTCTCCGCTCTCATTTTTACGGAAAAGTCATCCTCCACGGCACAAACCTCCATTCCTGCAGATTTTCCTGCCTGAATTCCCGCCGGAACATCCTCAAACACCATACAGGAAGCAGGTTCTACTCCAAGACGCTTTGCAACCTCCAGATAGATATCCGGAGCCGGTTTGCCGTTTGCGACTTCACATGCAGTTGCGACAACCTGAAAATAGGGGCGAATTTCCAAAGATTCCAGAACCGCTTCCACCATCGCCTGTCCGTTGCTCGTCGCAATTCCCGCAAGGATTCCGTGTTCCTTTAAGTATTCGAGAAATCTTCTCGCACCTTTCTTTAATGGAACCTGGGAGCGGTATTTTTCCAGACTCATCTCTACCCATGCCTGCTTGATCTCATCGAGAGACTTTGGAAGCTGAAACCGTTCCTTGAAATAGACGGCTGTCTCTGAAAAACTCATGCCCTCGATCACTTTTTCAAGGTCTGGCGGACATTCCAGTCCGAAACCGGAGAGATATTCGATGTCAATCTGATGCCACATCCACATCGAATCCACAAGCGTTCCGTCAAGATCAAACAAAACTGCTTTCTTTGTATTTACCTTTTCCATAATTCTTTGACCATTCAAATTTGTTTCGGAATTTTCCGTAATCGTATTTGTGATGGTTGTAGCTGCGGTGATTGTATTTTCGGTGGTTGCAATTCCATGCTGTTGAAGCGCGGAGATTTCCTCTGCGGTCAGGCGTCGATACTCTCCCGGAGTCAGCGTCTCATCCAGCTTCAAACTTCCCATTGAGAGGCGTTTTAAATATTCTACCCGACATCCGAGCACTTCAAACATTCGCTTCACCTGATGGAATTTTCCCTCCTGAATCGTCAGCAGGACTTCAGAAAGGGATGAAGAATCCTGTGCCAGATGAAGGATTTCCAGTCGTCCCGGTTTTATCTCCGTCCCGTCCTCCAATGTCATTCCCTTTGCCATCTGCTCTTTCGCATTCGCCGGGAGCACGCCGGAGATCTTCGCATAATACTGCTTGTCGACATGTTTTCCGGGGGCAAGAAGGCGATGCGTGAGATCTCCATCATTTGTCAGAAGCAGAAGTCCCTCCGTGTCGATGTCGAGTCTACCGACCGGAAACAGATCTCTGCGATTCTCCCCGCTCAACAGGTCAATGACAGTCTTGTGTCGGCCATCTTCCGTCGCAGAAATGACTCCCTGCGGTTTATAGAGCATATAATACTCATATGCGTGATACAGAATCTTCTCTCCGTCAAATGTGACCTCGTCGCGATCCGGATCAATTTTGCGGTCCGTCTTCTTCTCTGTCTGTCCGTTGATCTGAATTCGTCCTTTTTTTCCTGCTTCTCGAATCTGACTGCGACTTCCCTTGTTCATATCTGCCAGAAATTTATCCAGCCGAATCGGTTTTGCCATATATTTCCTTCTCCATTTCTAAGTTGCGATTGCCCGGTTCCAGTTGCGATCGAGCTTTATACTGCATTTAAGTGCGTTTCATTCCCTTTACTGCCAACGCCATCCCGGATAATACTTGTTCTTTAAAGATCCACCTGCGTATTTTGCCCAGCCGAGAGGGTAATCGTCGACACAGACAAGCACCCAGCCCTTTTTCCATTTTATCTCGTTTTCCTCAAGCGCAATCGTCTCACCCTTCAGATAACGGATCACACGATCATCCTCGCAGGAAAGATTCAGTGTCTGGCAGAAGTCCGAAGCCTTCATCGCCATTGCGACAGCCTGTGACGGCTCAAAACGCTTTCCCTTCCACTCACCAAGCAGAAGTCCTGTGCGGAGATAGCGAAGATTCCAAGACGGGTCAAATGTCTCCGGAAGCAGATAAACGCAGTTGTTTTTGATCATCATGCGGCTGCGGTCAAACGGCTCTGCGCACTGTTTTTCCCATTCGAGAAAATCACTCTCCTTCTCCATGGACTTGATCTCTTTCTCGTACGGATTCTTCCGGGGTATCGCTTTATTTTTCTTTTTCCGATTCTGATTCTGCTGATCCGCGACTGCTTTCTCTGCTTCCACTGCTTCTGCTAATACTGCCCCGGATTCAGATTCTTCTGCGGATTCAGCTTTGCTCTCCTGTGCATGCTTCTTTTGAAGTAATGCCAGAAAATGCCCTTCTCCGCGAATCTTGTGCGGGAACAGGCGAACAACCGGCTCTCCATCCATTCCGCCGACTGCACCGTCCCAGAGCGGGATCGGAACCAGCTGTAGTTCCGGAAACTCTGCAAGAAGCCAATGGATTACCTCCTCATCCTCGATTTGCGCAAAGGTGCAGGTCGAGTAGAGAAGAAAACCACCCGGCTTGAGCATCCGGACTGCCTGTGAGAGAATCTCTTTCTGGATCGGCGCATAGTCTTCCGGTCCGCGTTCCTCCCAGGATCGGATCAGATCCGGATCTTTGCGAAACATTCCCTCTCCTGAGCACGGAGCATCCACGAGAATCCGATCAAAGAACTCCCCGAAATTTTCGGCAAGACGTTCCGGCGGATCGCTGACAACACAGATATTCGGGATTCCAAAAAGCTCCAGATTCTTTAAAAGTGCTTTCGCACGCGAATTACTGATGTCGTTTGAGACGAGAAGTCCCTCCCCGGCAAGACGAGCGCCAAGTTCGGTGCTCTTTCCACCCGGAGCAGCACACAGATCGAGAACGCACTCTCCCGGTTTTGGTGCCAAAATCTGTGCCGGAGTCATCGCGCTCGGCTCTTGCAGATAGTAAAGACCCGCAAAATAGTATGGATGTCTGGCAGGGCGCAGTTCATCCGGATAGTAAAAGCCATTGTCCGTCCAGGCCACCGGTTCACAGCCCTCAAACGGACTGATCTCAGACCAATGTTCGGCGGTTGTCTTTGTGCGGTTGATTCGCAGACCCTGATGCGGGGTTTGCTCGTAGGAGGAAAGCCATGCCTCGTAATCCTCTCCGAGGAGAGTTTTCATCTCATCTAAAAAATGCTGTGGTAAATTCATTTATTTCTCCTCATTTTTCGTTTTTTTGATCCATGATCACAATCCATCATGATCCACAAAATTTAGCATATATCAGTAGAGAGAACGTAAAAAGAAGGAATCGGATGCTGTCCTGCCTCTCCATTCTCATTCTCGGTCTGCTTCTTGCCTTTCCGACACTCGCCGTTGAGGGCGCCGCTGCCGGACTTTTGCTCTGGTTTAACGTCGTGCTTCCGACGCTTGCCCCGTTTATGATCTGCACAAGAATGATTTCTGTCCTCGGAGCGGAACGTCTTCTGATTCGACCATTTTATCCGTTGATTCATGGACTTCTCGGATTTTCCGAGCCGGGAGCCTATGTCCTTCTCTGCGGTCTTCTCTGTGGTTATCCTCTCGGCGCAAGGCTCTGTGCAGAAAAGCTCAAAAACGAAGAACTCTCTCTTGCAGAGGCGAGATGTCTGCTTGCAACGGCAAACCATCCAAGCCCGATGTTTCTGCTCGGATTTGTAAACAGACAGGTGATCCGTGTGTTTGAGCACGCCCAACTGCCCTCGTCCTCATATCTTCCGTCCCCGTCGTCTTTTTCACACTCTCCGTGGTTGATTCCTCTGTGCCTGTATCTTCCGGTGATCCCTCTCTCATTTCTGGCGAGACATTTCTACCAGTTTGAAAGGTTTGAAAAACAGGATTCTCAAGATTCTCAAAAATCCCAAAATCTTCAGGAATACCGGGAACCTTCCTCTGATACTTCCGGTGCTTCCGGTGTCTCCGTGGAAGATGCGATCTTTTCCACGGCTCACACGATGGTTCTGATCGGCGGATGGATCATGCTGTTTTCAATTCTCGCCAAATGGGTACAGACAATTCCCTGCTTTTCTCCATCGATCAAGGCAATCCTTGGCGGAATCGCAGAAATCACGACCGGAATTCCTCTCCTCTGCTCTGCTTTTTCGGAAAAGAAAACACTTTGCCTGATTCTCGTGACCGGCTGTGTCGCCTTTGGTGGCGGATCGGGAATTTTTCAGACGCGCAGTGTTCTTCTTGTCAAGCAAAAAAATGCCGGATTATCCATCCGGCATTATATCCTGTGGAAGGCACTTCATGCCTTGCTCGCAACGGGAACTCTTATTTTTCTTCTGTGGTTGCTTCCTGAGCTGGAGCGGGTGCTACCGGCTGTGCCTGCTCTTCTGCAACGGGTGCATTGGATACTCCTGCAGAGAGCTCATTGCGGTTTGCTGTAACAATGTCATAGGTGGACTGCAAGGAGGCGTTGAATGCCTCAAGATGTCTTCTGGACTCCTCCATCGTGTGACTCATGATCGTCTGAAGACTTCTGAGCATATCGTCGGTGTAGTCAATTGCGCCCTGACGAATGCTGTTTGCATCAACAGCTGCGCTGTCCACGATTGCCTGAGCCTGCTGCTGAGCTTCCTCAACAACACGATTTGCCTCTGCATATGCCTTCTGCATAATCTCATGCTCGTTTACCAGCTCGTTAGTCTGAGCGGTTGCATCTGCAAGGATCGCATTTGCCTGGGTATGTGCCTCGTTGATGATTGCTTCCTGATTGCTGATGATCTTCTGATACTGCTTGATCTCATCCGGAATGCGAAGACGCAGTTCCACTAAAAGCTCCTCTAACTCCTCTTTGTTTACCAGAATCTTCGTGCTGGACAGAGGCTGAAATTTACAGCTGTCAATATATTCTTCAATTTCCCCAATTAACTGTTCAATTCTGCTCATGATAAATTATCTCCTTACCGTACCGTATATTGCTATTGGTGCTTATCCGCAGTCATCCGCTCTCTGAACTTCTCCCGTGTCCGCTCTGCCACCATCGGATGAAGGAAGGCATCGATGTCACCACCGTATCCCGCAATCTCCTTCACAATGCTGGAACTTAAATAGGAATATTTCAGATTGGTTGTCAAAAAGATCGTATCAATATCTCCGGCGATGACCCGGTTTGTCTGTGCCATCTGAAGCTCGTACTCAAAATCTGTAATCGCTCTGAGCCCTCTGACAATCACGTTCGCGTGATTCTGATGGACAAAGTCAACAAGAAGCCCGTCAAACGACATGACTTCTACATTGTCCAGATGGGAAGTTACACTCCTTAACATATTAACACGTTCCTCAACAGAAAACAACGGAGTTTTTGAATTATTCTGCAAAACTCCAATGATTACATGGTCCATCATCTTTGCTGTGCGCTCGATAATGTCTAAATGTCCAAGGGTAACCGGATCAAAACTGCCCGGATAAACTGCTGTTGCCATTTCATTCTCCTCGATAGACAAACATATGTTTGTTTGTCTTATATGTTTTATTTTTCTCCAGAACAAATCCAAGCGATTCCAGATAGTCGAAGGAAGTCTCAAGAGAGGCCTCGATGATAATCGTGCTCTGCTTGTCAATCAGCTCAGAACCTGTCAGATATTCGAGCATCTGTCGCTCCAACTCGTGATTGTAAGGCGGGTCCATAAAAATATAATCAAATCGATACTTTCCTTCTAAACGTTTCAGGGCAGTCAGAGCGTCCGTGTGCATCACAACTGCGCGGTCCTCAAGACGGGTTGCCTTCAGATTTTCCCGCACAATCTGTACCGCATCTGCATTTTGTTCCACAAATACCGCTGTCTTTGCGCCACGGCTGAGCGCCTCAATTCCGATTCCACCACTTCCGGCAAACAGATCCAAAAATGTGCAGTCTGCCAAATCATACTGGAGCATATTAAAAAGAGTCTCTTTGATTCGATCCTGGGTAGGTCTTGTATTCATCCCCTCCAGTGTTTTTAAAGAAACGCGTCTTGCGCTTCCGGCAATCACTCGCATTGCTTCTCTTCTCCTCGATTTCTGTTCTTGTTTTCTTCACTTCGACAAATTTTCATGTACCATTATATAGGGAAATTTTCCAATACACAAGTTGTTTTTTTCTTTGAACATGGTTTTCACGGCTTAGGATGTGTTTACAAGAATTCTTTAAGTTTTTTAGATTTTCGGTTACATATTTCGGATTTCAGGGTGGATTTTTCAAGTTTCTGACAAATTACGCAGAAGATGCTAGTGTAAGATTCTTTTTGAAACACATACTAACATCGTAACCAAACACCAACCAGTCACAGAGCAGAAGAATTTCCATTCGCCTGCTATGTGGCAGGCAAAATGGAAAGGAGGCCATATTTATGGCAGGAAAATCTTCTAACAGAGCAGAGGTACCGGAGGCAAAAGAGGCACTGGATCGTTTCAAGATGGAAGTAGCCGGTGAGCTGGGTGTTCCGCTGACCAACGGTTACAACGGAAACTTAACCTCCGCTCAGAATGGTTCTGTCGGCGGATATATGGTGAAAAAGATGATCGAGGCGCAGGAAAAACAGATGGCCGGCAAGTAAGCAAATAAGAGTAAAAAACTCTTAAAAGATCCGAAGAAATCCCAAAAAGAGATTTCAGAAAAACGAAGACAGAAAAATAAAAGGATCAAAAAAGAGAGGCTCCGGGATTTTATGCCCGGGGCTTCTCCTCTTTTAAATCAAAACCCTGTAACCAGAAGACAGATGTTTAATCCAATCACTGTCACACCGATCAGGACAAGCAGAAAAAGATCAAGGCGACTGTTTGCAAATTTCCCCATAACTTTCTTTGATGAGGTCAGATAAACCAGCAAAATAATCGTGATCGGAAGTTGCATCGACAAAAACATCTGGCTGTATACAAGTCCCGTAAAAGGATCTTTGATAAAGAAAATGATCGCGAGAGACAAAAGAAACAGAACGATGATGCCGAGTCTGCTGTGTCGGTCTCGAATGTCATAAGGTTCCTCGAAAATTCCGGCAGTGATACTTCCGCCCGCCATTCCAGCTGTCACAGAAGAACTGATTCCCGCCATCAAGAGGGCGACTGCGAAAATCACGGAGGCGGAGGGACCAATCAACGGGGTCAGCATTTTTGCTGCCTGTTCGAGTTCACTCACCTGCTCACCTGCCTGAAAAAACGTGGATGCGGCGACGATCAGCATTGCACTGTTGATTGCCCAGCCGATTCCCATTGAGAGTAGCGTATCAAGAAACTCGTACTTGAGCTGTTTTCGAATCACAGCCTCCTCCTGTACATTCCACTGACGACTCTGAATGACTTCCGAGTGGAGGAACAGGTTGTGTGGCATCACGACTGCGCCGAGCACACTCATGATTACCGGCATCGAACCCGTCGGCACAGACGGAACAACCCAGGCGCGCGCAGCCTCCGGCCAGTCAACTTTTACCATCAGAATCTCAATCAGGAACGCAAGACCGATCAGAGAAACAAATCCGATGATCCATCGCTCCAGCTTTCGGTAGGAGTTTGTCAGAAGCAGTCCCATCGAAACTGCCGTCATCAGCACCGATCCAAGTTTTACAGGAATAGAAAACAGCATGGACAGCGCAATCGCTCCGCCGAGAATCTCGGCAAGAATCGTTGCCGTCGTTGCCATCAATCCGGTCAAAAGAGCAAATCGCCCCAACCATTTCGGAAGATATTTCGTGGCGCTCTCCGCCATGCAAAGTCCCGTGACAATTCCAAGATGAGCGGCATTGTGCTGTAAGATGATCAGCATGATTGTCGACAGCGTAACCATCCACAAAAGTGCGTAGCCGTAATCCGCTCCGGCAGCGACATTGGAAGCCCAGTTTCCGGGATCAATAAAACCGACTGTCACAAGCAGACCCGGACCGATGTATTTCAGGATCTCGAGTCCGCCGTTTTGTTCCTTATGCATACCGCCTTCCAGCCAATTCTTTAATTTTTTCATTATTATGCTATTCCTTTCTGATTTCCGATTCTACCATAAAAATTGAAAATGCAGAAGAGATTTTCACCCTGCTGAGAAACTATGGCTGTTAAGCGGTTTTTCTATGAAATTGTCCCCGTTCTTTGTGTTTCTTCATGTGCTTCGTTGGATCTTGGTGTCTTTTCTGATGGTACTGTTTTACTGTTTTACTTTTTTAGTATTTTTCTACTCCGAAGTGGTAGATTGTCGTGGTGTGATACTCCTCTCCAACTTTTAAGACAGGAGAATCAAACTGCGGTTTGTTGATTGCGTCCGGGAAATACTGGGTCTCAAAGCAGTAAGCGGATCTCTCTCCATACTCAGCACCATCTTTTCCGCGGGAAGAATGCAGAGAGTTTGCTGTGTAGAACTGGATACCCGGAAGATCGGTGTACACGTCCATCGTGCGTCCGCTCTTCGGATCGTATGCCTTTGCGGACAATGCCAGATCGCCTTTTTCATGATTGAGTGCCCAGTTGTGATCATAACCCTTAGCCTGATTTAATGGCTCATAATCAGAATCGATATCGCGGCCAATCTCCTTCATTGTGGTGAAATCCATCGGTGTTCCCGCTACCGGAACAAGCTCTCCTGTCGGAATCGACTCGGCATCTGTGATCGTGAAGGTGTCTGCGTCAATCCAGACCTGCTGATCCTCGATGGTTCCGGACTTATGTCCACGAAGGTTGAAATATGCATGATTCGTGAAGTTTGCGATCGTGTCCTCATCTGCGGTCATCTGATAGTCAATTTTGACACTGTCATCCGGAGTCAGGGTGTAACTGACTGCAATCTGTGCATTTCCCGGGTAATTCTGGTCTCCGTCCGGGCTGAACAGGGAGAATGTGATCTTTGTGCCAAGCCCAGTCTCCTCCAGCTCTGCATCCCAGAGACGATCGCGGTAATAATCCGGTCCGCTGTGCAGGTTGTTCTTCGTGCCGGAATTGATCACAAGTGCATACGTCATTCCATTGAGGGTAAAAGTTGCTCCGCCGATGCGGTTTGCATTTCTTCCCACAATCTCACCAAGATGACCACCCTCGTGCAGACAGGTATCCACGCTGTCATAGCCTAAGAGAACGTCATCGATCTTTCCATTGCGATCGAATGTCTTCATCTCCAGCCAGATTCCACCGAGATCCGTGAAGGAAGCGGATATGCCATGTTCATTTGTCAGCGTATACTTATACACCTGCGCTCCGTTTTCCAGTTCCCCAAATAATTCTTTTTTCCAAGCCATATGATTGATCTGCCTTTCCCCTTTAAGGATTTTTCTGTTTGTTGTCTGTCATACAGACATGTACAGACATTTTTTCATTCACTCTTATTATAACACATGCACCTGTCTTTGACGATTTTTTCCGGACTCTTTTTCTTTTTTAATACTTTCTCTTTTTTATTCGTTATGTTTCTTTTTTCTATCTTTTTTCTCTTTTTCTGTTTTCCGATTTTAAGCGCGGTTTGAGATTCTTAGCTCATACGAGCAAAATGGCTCTACATCAACGCCTTGGCAGGATTTCAAAGAATCCTCTCAGCGGTTGACATAGAGCCATTTTTCTTATTTTTGTACGAAATGACTTTGTACAAAATGGAAATGATTATTTAAGCGATTTTCGTTTTATTTTGCAGAGATATAACCCTGAGCGGTCAGAAGCTCTGCACACAGAACAGCTCCACCTGCTGCACCGCGAACGGTGTTGTGGGAGAGACCTACGAACTTCCAGTCATAGACGCTGTCCTCTCTCAGACGACCAACAGAGATTCCCATGCCATGCTCGAAGTTTACATCCAGAGATACCTGCGGACGGTTATCCTCCTCGAGGTACTGGATGAACTGTGCCGGTGCGCTCGGAAGTTTCAGCTCCTGCGGAAGTCCGCTGAAGTTTACGAGCTTCTCGATCAGCTGTTCTTTCGTCGGGTTCTTTCTGAATTTTACAAATACGGCAGCGGTATGACCATTCAGAACCGGAACACGGATGCACTGACAGGTGATCTTCGGCTCCTGAGCCTTTACAATCACGCCATCCTCGATTTTACCCCAGATTCTCAACGGCTCCTGCTCACTCTTCTCTTCCTCACCACCGATGTACGGGATGATGTTGCCAACCATCTCCGGCCAATCCTTGAAGGTCTTACCTGCACCGGAAATTGCCTGATAGGTCGTAGCAACTACCTCATACGGCTCAAACTCTTTCCATGCAGTCAGTACCGGAGCGTAGCTCTGAATCGAGCAGTTCGGCTTTACTGCGATAAATCCACGCTTGGTTCCCAGACGCTTCTTCTGGAACTCGATCACCTTGAAATGCTCCGGGTTGATCTCCGGAACTACCATCGGAACATCCGGAGTCCAGCGATGTGCGCTGTTGTTGGAAACAACCGGAGTCTCAGTCTTTGCATAAGCCTCCTCGATAGCGCGAATCTCATCCTTCGTCATATCAACGGCACTGAATACGAAATCTACGCTGGAAGCAACTTTCTCTACTTCATTCACGTTCATGACAACCAGCTTCTTGACACCCTCCGGCATCGGGGTATCCATTTTCCAACGTCCACCTACTGCCTCCTCGTAGGTCTTACCTGCGGAACGCGGGCTTGCAGCAACGGTCACTACCTCATACCAAGGATGATTCTCCAGTAAAGAGATAAATCTCTGTCCTACCATTCCAGTGGCGCCAAGTACGCCGACTCTCAATTTCTTTTCCATAATTGTAAAGTCTCCTTCTCTCCTTGTTCGTACAGCGACGGCGCCGGGGGAGCCTTGAGCCTCCACGTCGAAGCTGAAATCAATTCTTGATTATCCTATCTCATATTGGTAAAAAAATCAAGCCTTATTCGCGATAAAAATACACTTGTCCGCCACAAAACGACATTTTCTGTATCTGGTATACATTTGCACGCGACAGACGGATTATCCCGCGTACTGAAGCCCATCAAAACACTCATCCTCCGGAATTCCATCGATGGTTCGAGGATAAACATTCTCTTCGTTCGTATCAAGACGGATCTGACAGGTCTTTCCATCTGCGGTCTCTGCGGTGACATAAGTCGAATCATCTGTTGCTTTCAACTTGAGTGCCGTTCCTTTCGGAAGTTTCTCCTGTTTTCCGTCAATCCAGACCGGAACCTCCTGCTTTGTCGTCAGAGTCGGCACGATCTCATCAGCCAGATAAGTGCCCGATACAGTAAAATCGTCAGAGAGCGGTTGTGGCATTCCATCCTCCCCGATCTTATAGTGACGGAAAATGCTGTATGTGCTGAGCATATCAGACCGGCGGAACAGAATGAAGTTGTCCGGGTCTGTCATGACGGAATCATAAAACGAATCATCCGAGGTTCCGCAGTAAGTAATTCCCTTTGTGCTTAAATCAAAGATGTGGAGACTGCGAAAATCATTCGCCTCCTTCGTCTCAATATAGAGATAACTGCGATTGTCCTTTGTCTGGATCAGCCAACATTTCGGATTGTTGAGATCATCGGTTGTCTCTTCCCCGTTTGACAGAAGAAATGCAGACGCACTCCCAGTCTCTGCAAAAAGAGAGGTCGTTCCGGTCTGAGAATCGGTCTGCTTGGAGATTTTCACAGTCTCCTTATTACCGTCTCCATCGAGATCAACAGAAACCTCCTGTTCCTCATACAGAGGTTGAATCTTTGCCTCCGTAACAGAAGTTTTCCCGTCTTTTATGGAATCACTGGACAAGAGACTAACAGGGAGAAATTCTGGCTTAAACAGATTTCCCTCTGTGGCAAACGGGATCTCCACAACCTGACGTCCCGCTGCATAAGGCGCAAGATCATAGTTGTTAAACGTGATCGTCACACCGTTTTGATCGATCGTCCACGAGAGCATCTCTGTGTCCGACAAATCGGAATCCACACTCGAATCCGTCTGCGCGCCATCCGTTCCTGTACCATTTGCACCATCTGCACCATTTTTCCCGGCAGCTGCAGTCATATCTCCGTAAAACATACTCTTTACAGTATCTTCATAACCATCGAAAAACATATCCGGAGAGTAATCCTCCTTCAGCTTCTTCTTGACATACTCGAAAATCCCATCATAGTTCTGAGCAATATCCTGAAGCGTGTACCGTTTTCCAGTCTGCGGATTGAGGTTATAGCCGGTTACCATCGAATTGGGATGAGCACCGCCAAGATAATCGTATTCCTCGACTGACAAACTGACAATCTGCTCATCCGCCCGCTTCGGAATCACAGAAACCTCGTAGGCAAGCGGAGTGCTGTCTTCTCCTGTCTGCATATCAAAAAATTCCTTGTTATCCTGATAGATCTGATCCAGTTCTTGTTCCTGATTCTGATTAAAGGTTTTTAAGGCCTGTTTCAGTGCGTCATGACCGTCTGCCATCAGATACATCTGATCCACGCGACCGTTAAAGAGCTGTTTTTGGTCTTTCCATTCGCTCCGATACTTCGGAATGGAAGTCAGGCAGAGGGTATCTGAGCTCTCATTGGAAGAATTTTTTGACGCGTCTGCACCGTTCTGTTCCCCTGTACCTGTGGAATTTTGATTTTTCGAATCGCCATCTGTCTGATTTCCCTGATCAGAGCTCTGACTATCCTGCACCGTAGTCTGACTGGAACCATCCATTGAAGTTTTATGTGCCTGACAACCGTTTACCGCAAGCATCACAGCAGTCGAGCAGACGGCAAGTGCCATCCATTTGCTTTGTTTAAGATTTCTTTTTCTCATAGAAAAGACCTCCTCTTTGTACCTCTGTGTATATTGGAATTTTCCCAAAAGGGAAATAAGAAATTGTTCATTGGTGGATTGATTTCTTTCATCCTCATCATATCACAGGTTTCAAAAAGGAGGTCTGACGTTTCCATTAAGATTTGTTTACGTTCCTCGCAAAATTATTTAAGAATTGTGATACTCCCACCTAAAGAGGAGGGGGACATCCACTCTGAGTTATAGGCGGACTTTGCTTCCCTTTCCGTCTCGTTTTGCCATCTTCAACCGGTTTAAGTGCACTTCTTTTTTCCTGTAAGTGATGACCGGGTCCTGGCTGACAAAATAGAGGTCTTCGAGTTCATCCTTGTCGGAGAGACGAATTCCACGGACTCCGCGAGAATTCTTCTTCATCTCAGGAATTTCTTCCATCATGAAGCGCAGGAACATTCCGGATGCCGACTGGAGCACAATCTCCTGTTCGGTTCCGACAATTCGCACATCGAGAAGACTGTCGCCATCCTGAAGTTTTGTGGAGGCAACGGTTCTATTGTTTGTGACAAATTCTTCTGCCGGCACCTGTTTGAGCATACCCATTTTTGTCGCAAACAGAAGAAGCTGACCCGTCATGCGCCCGCTCACGGTAAGGAAGACGATCTCCTCCTTGCTTCCGTCGTACTTGCTCACATTGTCGATCGGGACACCCTTGTCACGCATCTTTCCGTATGGAAGGTCGGAAAGTTTCGGCTGGTGCAGGCTTCCGGTATTCGTGAAGATGCACAGTTTGTCCGAACTCAGGCATGGAATCACATACTTATAATCATTTTCAATCGTCTCCTGATTGCGGTCGTAGGTCGATCGATCGATCGTCTTGCAATATCCGAAGCGATCCATGATGAAGACAACCTCCTGCACAACCGGAGCAATTTCCTCAACAACAGCATCCTTTCCATCCTCGATCTTTGTGTGACGCTCCGTCGCAAACTCTGCACGAATATTCTGGAGATCTTCCTTGATCACAGCATTCATTGTCTCTCGACTCTTTAAGATCTTCTCATACTGTGCAATTTTTTTCAGACACTCCTTGTACTCTTTCTCAAGTGCCATGATCTCAAGACCGATCAACTTGTACAGACGCATCTCGAGGATTGCACTAGCCTGTTTCTCGGTGAATCGAAGCTGTTTAGCATCCTCCTCAAATCCCGGTGTCTTAAAATGAATGTTTGAGATGTCGCCATTCACCAGGCAGGCTTTCGCGTCGCGCAGATTTCTCGAACCGCGCAGAATTGCGATAATCAGGTCAATGATGTCACACGCCTTGATCAGACCCTCACGGATCTCCTTGCGCTCAAGCTCCTTGTCGAGAAGTGCCTGATACTTGTGAGTTGCATTCTCATACTGAAACTTCAGATAATTGGAGAGAATTCCACGCAGGTTTAACGTCTCCGGACGACCATTTGCGATTGCGAGCATATTGACGCCGAACGTATCCTCGAGCTTCGTCTTCTTGTAGAGAATATTGCGGATGCGATCGATGTCCGCATCCTTCTTCAGATCCAGAACAATGCGGATGCCTTCCTTGCTCGACTGGTTGGAAATATCTACGACATCCGTGAGTTTTCGATTCTCGACGAGGTCTGCCACATCCATCAAAAACTTATTGATTCCGGCGCCGATCATCGTGTACGGAATCTCGGTGATGATCATCTTGTCGCGGTCGGATCGACGTTTTCCAAGTTCCACCTCGATCTTTCCGCGCAGTTTGATCTTTCCGGTTCCGGTCTCATAGATCTCTGCGAGATCTTTCTTGTTTGCAATGATACCTCCTGTCGGGAAGTCCGGTCCCGGCATATAAGTGAGCATCTCCTCGGTCGTCATGTCCGGGTTGTCGATGTATGCCTGAACAAGGTCAATGACTTCTCCGAGGTTGTGTGGCGGAATACTTGTACTCATGCCGACTGCAATTCCCTCAGAGCCGTTGATCAAAAGGTTTGGCACGCGAACTGGAAGAACCTCCGGCTCCTTCTCCGATCCATCGTAGTTGGAGACGAAATTTACGGTCTTGTCAAGATCCTTTAAATAGACCTCCTCCGCAAATTTTTCAAGGCGCGCCTCGGTGTAACGCATTGCGGCAGCTCCGTCTCCCTCGATGGAGCCAAAATTTCCGTGTCCGTCCACAAGTGCCATACCCTTCTTGAAGTTCTGGGACATAACTACAAGCGTCTCATAGATCGAACTGTCTCCGTGCGGATGGTACTTACCCATCGTATCTCCGACAATACGCGCAGACTTTCTGTGCGGTTTGTCATGACCAAGTTTCAGCTCTCCCATATCGTAAAGCACGCGTCTCTGTACCGGTTTCAGACCGTCTCTGGCATCCGGAATCGCGCGCGCGGTGATAACACTCATCGAATAATTCAGATAACTGCGTTGCATTTCCTCAGAATATTCTGTTCGCAAAATCTTTTCTGACATTGTCTCTGTTCCCCTGTCTGTCTCTAGTTCTACTTCTTGTTCTTAGTCCGTCTGTTTTTTTCGTCTATCTTCTGCTATCTTCTATTTTTTCTTTTTTTATATCATCATTCTGGTCTTGATCTTATGCGTCGATCTCCGCTTCATCCGCATGGTCGTGAATGAACTGTCGTCTCGGCGGGACATCGCTTCCCATCAGCATTTCCGTCACCTCAGATGCCATTCTCGCATCTTCGATTTCGACCTGCTTGAGCACACGACGCTCCGGATCAAGTGTTGTCTCCCAGAGCTGTTCCGGATCCATCTCACCGAGACCTTTGTAGCGCTGTAAACGGAATTCACCGGTGTGACTCTTCTTGTATCGCTCAAGTTCCTTGTCATCATACAGATACTGCTCCTGTCCACGGCTCGGGATCACCTTGTAAAGCGGTGGCATCGCAATGTATACATGTCCATTATAGATCAGCTCAGGCATAAATCGATATAAAAATGTCAGAAGCAGAGTATCGATATGGCTTCCGTCTACATCGGCATCCGTCATCAGAATAATCTTGTTATAACGCAGTTTGGAAATATCAAAATCATTTCCGTATCCCTCTGAGAATCCACAGCCAAAGGAATTGATCATTGTCTTGATCTCCGCATTCGCAAGCACCTTATCCATCGAAGCCTTTTCTACATTGAGGATCTTTCCACGGATCGGGAGAATCGCCTGATAGAGGCGATTTCTTGCTGTCTTTGCAGAACCGCCTGCAGAATCACCCTCTACGATGAAGATCTCACACTTCTCGGCATCTTTGCTTTCACAGTTTGCAAGTTTTCCATTGCTGTCAAAAGAAAACTTGGATTTTGTCAGCATATTTGTCTTGGCTTTCTCCTCCGCCTTACGGATCTTTGCAGATTTTTCCGCACAGCCGATGATTGCCTTGAGCGTCTCCACATTTCGATCAAAGTAATGCTGGAGCTTGTCTCCTGTGATGGAGAACACAGCCTTCGTCGCATCTGCGCTCGCGAGCTTTGTCTTCGTCTGTCCCTCGAAAATCGGATCACGATGTTTGATAGCAACGATTGCCGTCATACCATTTCTCGTATCTGCTCCGGTAAAGTTTGGATCTTTGTCCTTTAAGATACCGAGTTCCTTTGCGTAGGAATTGATTAACTGGGTGAAACGGGTCTTAAAGCCAACCAGATGTGTACCACCCTCCTGAGTGAAGATGTTGTTGCAGAATCCAAGAATATTCTCCTCAAACGCATCTACGAACTGGAACGCAATCTCAGCCTCAATTCCATCTGTCTCGCTCTTAAAGTAGATCGGCTCATGAATCGGTATCTTTCCCTTGTTCACTTCCTTGACATAGGCAATGATGCCTTCCGGCTCATGATAAGTAATGCTCTCCTCCTCGCCCGGACGCTTATTCTCATAGAAAATCATCAGCTTTGGATTCAGATAAGCGGTCTCATGGAGACGGCTCTTTAACCAGTCTGCCTTGAAGCGTGTCTTCTCAAAAATCTCTCCATCCGGAAGAAAGTTGATCTCTGTTCCGGTTGATCTCGTCTTTCCGAGAACTGGAAGAAGACCATCCACAAGCTCCACGGTCGGAATTCCTCTTTCGTAGGCATCGTGGTGAATCTGTCCGTTCTTATACACCTTTACATCCATGTGCGCAGACAGTGCATTTACGACGGACGAGCCCACACCGTGAAGACCACCGCTTGTCTTATATGCATTATTGTCAAATTTTCCACCTGCGTGAAGTGTCGTAAAGACAACTCGCTCTGCGGAAACTCCTTTTTTATGCATCTCAACCGGGATTCCTCGTCCGGAATCCTTGACGGTACAGGAACCGTCTGCTTCCAGAGTTACCCAGATTTTATCACAGTAACCCGCAAGATGCTCATCCACCGCATTGTCCACGATCTCGTAGATCAAATGATTCAGTCCCTTGTTGCCAACGCCACCGATGTACATACCGGGACGCTTGCGGACTGCTTCAAGTCCTTCGAGTACGGTGATGCTGTCTGCATTGTATTGTGTCTTTGCCATGAATCTTTCCCCTCCATTGTTCTTCTGCTCCTTCGCGCTTTTCATGTTTCTGGCCTGTCCGATTTGGATCATCAATCATCGTTGTGATTTATTATTATAATTTATTATTATAATTTATTATTATAATTTATTATTATGATTTATTAGGATCATTCATCGCTTATGATTACGCTGATTATCGTAATTTACGATTTATTACGACTTATTGCGGTTTATCACGATTCATTTTATTTTTATTTTTCGCAAAAGGAGAAACAGATGCCCGCACACCTTTCATGTGCGGGCGCTGAGACATATTATCACAGAATTGTTTGAAAAAAGCAAGTATCTCTGATCACGGAAAATTCGAGAGCAGGAAGAAAAAGCTCCTGAATCGTTCCACTTCTCACGAAAATTTGCCATCAGCAAACAAATGTTCGATAGATGTATTATAGATCATTTTGAAGAAGGTTTCAAGTGTTTTTTTACATTTCATCATCTGAATCTGATTCCGACGGTTCCACAATCCGAATCTCCGACGGAATCAATGATTTTTCACAGTTTCTTTCGAGATATTCCCGAATTTTTACGATATCAAGTTCAGCTTTTTTGTCAAAGCCAGCTGGTCCCGCTTCCATTGCAGGACTTACCTCTGCCGTCAAAATCAGTTTATTTCCCTCTGCATAGCGCACATAAGCCTCTGCATGTTCAACTCCCGGATAATGACAGAGCGTACTCTCAAGCTTGTACAGATCAAGGAAATGACAACCAGTCAAACCCTCCTGAAGAATCGTGCGTCCGCCGTTTTCCAAAAGATCAAGCGATCCATCCGGGAGAATTCTTGCGGTATATCCCGTCTGATAAAGCATGCCAGGACCATACGGATTTGTGATACGATCCCTCCATGTTTCCGGCTCATAATCCATCACATAGAGTTCGCCCCACGCACCAAACGGCTTCTTCCGGCAATTTTTGTCAAATACATAAACCTTAACCGGCTCTTTTCCATCTACATTTCTTAAGAGCTGGCGCTGAACCGTGTGATTCAACTGATCTGCGGTCACCGTGTAATGCAGAGGGAAGAGCTTGTCCGGAAGGTGACGTTTCAGACGGCGAACCAGGGTCTCCTCCTGCATTGCCTCCATCAGAGTCTCCATGATCATCATGAAGCATTCAAGCTGTGCCCGGTCGAAGCGGTTTTCCCAGTAGCGAAGCTCGTAATAATATCCCTTCTCATCGGTGAATACCTGAAGATGAAACGGGAGCGCATCGAGTTGCATTTTTTCGCGTTTTGCCGGATAACCGCCGATTGTTCCAATGTTCAAGAGATCGCCCTGATATTGGAAGAACATCTCATCTGCATGAAGATTGGAGATATAACAGCGCATTGTGTTGACAATCTGTTTTCCGGATGTCTTTAAAAGTTCCGGTACGGTCTGGTCAATGTCCGGCGTGCAGCGGAAATAGTAGGTCAAAAACAGCGGACCGGCAAGACGATGCCAACGGCTGTCCGTTCTTCCACTGTGAATCGATGAACATACCGTGTCATCCTCATTACTGAAAATTCCAATGCTGAGATTGTATGCAGTCAGGAAAAAGACATTCTCGGAAACGCTATATTTCTTACAAAATGCCGTAACCTGATGACGGCTGAGTCTCCGGAAACGCCCTCTTAAAACCGCATCAATTCCATGCTCAAGATCGTAGTCATCCGGTCTTGTCAGAATGCTCTTTCGAATCTTGAATCCCTTCATCAGATTCTGGAAATACTCTTCATTCTTTGTGCGAAGTCCTCTTGCATCTCGATCTTTCTCATCGAGAATGTACTCGTAGAATGTATAGCTCTCCGGTTCCACCGCTTTTCTGAGATAAAGCTGATTCAAATCCTCAAACAGCACATTCATCGTCATTCCATCGCCCATAATGTGTGCAAGATCGAAAAAGAAATAATTTGCAGAATCTGTCTGATAGATTCCAATGTGGTACAGATTCTCGCCTTCTCCGTAGAGATATGGATAGAGAAGATTCTCTCTCGTCTTCTCCCACTGCTCATCGCTCAGATGCGTGATCGGAATCTCAATCTTTCGCTTGTCATCACGGAAAATTTGGTATCTCCCCTCTGCCATCTGAATAATTGCCTTGAGTTCCGGATGAATTTCAAACAACCATTCCACTGCAAATTTCAGTCTTCTCAGATCCACTCTCTCGTCTAACTTATAGAGGAACGGCAGGTTTGCAGTCGTATTTCCCCTCATCACATACGCAAAATACAACTGAAGATTTGTGAGCGGATAGACCGGACGAACACTGTAATCAACCTGATGTTTCTCGTCCTCTTTGCTTGCCAGAGCTTCCAGCTTTAAGACGGAATCATGTTTTACAAGATCATCTAAGGTCATCGAGAGCTTAATTGTCTTATAGAGATCTGTCAACAACAACACACTTCCGAGCGAGTCAAGTCCTGCCTCATAGAGCGGCGTATCGATTCCAAATTTTCTGTGACCGAGTACCCCTGCAACACACTCGTAAATCTGTTTCTGGTACCCTGTCTCCGGCATGCGAAGATTCTGCTCTTCCTGTTTTTCGAGTTTCTTTCCCTCAAAATACTGATTGCGGATAATTTTTTTTGAAGAAGTCTTTGCAAACGGAGTCTCACGGATCGTACAGCGCAGAATGCGTTTGAACGTTGGCAACTCCTGATTATGTTTCTTGACAATCGCGGATACTGTTTTTTCAATATCCTCGACTCCTGCGACCTCTGCGTATTTGTAATTCGGATAAACTTCCGCACAGATCCTGTCATCTGCTCCGTACACAAGAATATCCTCAATCAGACGATCATCCTCAAACATATTTTCTATTTCTTCCGGTGCAACATTCTCGCCGTTGCTGAGGATAATCAGGTTCTTCTTTCTTCCGGTCAGATACAAAAATCCCTCATCGTCCACGTGTCCGAGATCTCCGGTGCACAGCCAGCCATCCTCCGTGATCGCCTCCGCAGTCTTCTCTGGCTCTTTGTAATACCCCATCATCACAGACGGGCTCTTGACCTGAATCTCACCGTCGACAATGCGAACCTGGCAACGGTCAACAATCTTTCCGACGGAATCCACCTTGTCTGGACGTGACCAGTCTGGAGAAGAGATTTTCGGGGAACACTCAGACATTCCGTATCCCTGAGCGATTGTGATTCCAAGTCGCTGATAATTCTTTGCAAGATCCGGTGCGAGATAACCGCCACCGCTGATAATTTTGTGAAGCCGTCTCCCGAGAATCTGCTCCTTGATCTTTCGGATCGGGATCTCCGGCTTCTGACGGCTCAAAATTGCAATTCGATTGTAGAGCGTCTTTGCCATCATTGGAACCATGCGCATCGCAGTTGGCTCAAACAGCAAAATATGCTCTGCCAATTTCTTCATATCTCGATTTAAGCACAGGACTCCGCCATAGCGCATGACCGTGAAAACATCGCCGTTCAAGCAAAATACATGGTGAATTGGCAGGACATTTAAGTAAACTTCATTCTCCGGATTCAGCAGATCTGTCGCACAGAATGTATTGTCCATCAGATTTCCATTGGAGAGCATAACTCCCTTTCCTCGTCCGGTTGTTCCGGAAGTAAAGAGAATCATCGCACACTCATCTTCCTTTGCATCTGACGGAACTTTCTGTCCGGCATATTTTTTGAGAATCTGATCGGAGCATGGAACGTGTTTGCCGTGCTGTAAGGAAATGTATTCGGTCACATTTGGACAGTTCGGACGCACATCATCGGTGATCGGATGAAATTCCCAATCGTAAAATAAGACATCCACATCGGAACGATTGAGGCAATCTGCGAGTTTCTCCGCATTCATCTGCACATCCAGCGGAATTCCTGTATCTCCGCCCGACATCACACCGAGAAGCACCGCAAGATAATGGTAGCTACTGATTCCGAGAAGTCCAACTTTCAGCTTGTGACCTACTTTCTCCCTCTTCTCTCTCGCCCATGTTGCAATCACATCACAGTCCTCTGCAAATTGGCGATACGTCACGCAAAACACCTTTTCATTTTCTTCATACTTCAGAAACACACGGTCTCCGTGTTCACGACCAGCATTTTGCACGAGATCGTAAACCGTTTTGACATCCTGATAGGTAATCATAGTTCCTCCCCTTTGAAAACTAAGACAGATTCATAAGATCTGTCTCAAATATAACATGTCTTAAGGAATATGTAAACATTTTTCAACCAATGCTTTTGTTGAAAAATCACAGTTTTATGTCGATATTTGTCATTTTTTAATTCGTTTTGCAAATAGGCATTTTCTTGTCGGAACTCCTGAAAATAACTAAAAATTTATAGTTCTCTTCTTAAATCGCTAGCCTTCTAACATAATGATGATGCCTCCTTTCGAGTTTGTGTGTCCTACAAATAAGATAGCACATTTTGTTGAAGTTTCTTTATATTATTTTTTATCTAACACAACAGGTTAATTTCTGTTAACTTTAACGAAAAATTTACACAATTTTAGTTATAAAAATACCGACTGCCAATCATTGGATTTTGGATCTAACTTTTGGAAGCCGGTACATTTTAGAACCTCGTCTCTTTACTTTAATTTGCTCTCTTAGTTTCTTAATTTCTTATTATTTTCTTTGTGTTCCTGGTTCTTCGGGTTCTTTGTGTTATCCGAGTTTTTATTTGAGCTGTTTTCCATCTGCAAATGCTTTGCCTACAACCTTTCCTAGTCCCATATAGGTATTATTGACCGGATCAAAGATGATCGGTTTAAGCTTTGCCGGATCTACTTTTCCATCTGTGAGAATACTCTCATCTGCTGTTACATTGACAATCTCACCGATCAGAATTCCGTCTTCAAAACTTTTCAGCTTACATTCCAGCGCCAGAGGAAGATCTTCGATCAGTGGTGCATTCACGCGGGTACTCTTAACTGCATGAAAGCCGGCTCTTGCAAATTTATCCGGTGTCTTTTTCGCAGACTCCACACCTACATAATCACAGGGGATAACCGTATCTTCCGTCGCCATGCTGACGGTAAACGCACCTGTTTTTGCTATATTTTCCGTTGTCTTATGCTCGGACATGCTGATGGAGATCTCATTCATATCTGTGATTGCTCCCCAAGCTGCATTCATAGCATCCGGAACTCCATTCTCGTCATACGTTCCAACAATCAATACCGGCATCGGATATAAAATCGGTTTCGCGCCAAAGTCGACCCTGCTCATTTTCGTTTCTCCTGTACTCTTCATTTTTTGTTATTCTTACTTTTTGATTTATTATTTTCGACTTTCATTCTTGATTTTGATTCTTTATTCCTCGTTTGTCTATATTCGTTTATCTATATTTTGGTGTTTTGACTTTTCCTACAAACTGTGCTGTTTATGCTGTGGTATACCTGGTATACTGAGGTAACGCACAGAAACTTCTTTTGTCAACCATACTCCATTTACAGACAAATAAAACGGATATCCATCAGCTGCCATTTTTTTTGCATTTACCTGATAGACAGACGGTTTTCCATGCCGACTTCCAACTGTTTTTGCAGTTTCATAATCTTTTGATAAGTGCACATACAGTCTGGATTTGCGAATTAATCCAATCTGATTAATGGACTCCACATACTTCTCAGCAGTCCCATGCCATAAGATTTCCGGTGGATTCTTTTGTTCCAATTCAACATCCACTGGAATGGAATGACCTTGATTTGCCCGGATTAATGTTTTGTCTTCATTGAAAGAATATCTCTGTTTCGAGTCCGTTCTCACGATTTCTTCCAACATCTGCATATTGAAATTTCTAGTCTTCGCGATCCCATTAATCAAATCTTCTGTATCTGCCCAGCCATGCTCATCCACTTCAATACCGACAGTTTCTGGATGATGCCGTAAAATATAAGAAATAAATTTCCCGAGACTATTGCTCTTATCATGCTGTCCCATATTCATCCACTTTCCTTTCTGTGTTAAGTTGCATTCTATCAAAATCACTGCACATCCACGCGGAACGTATAACTCAGAAGAAGCTAGTCTCCCCTCCTGAAAAAGTTTGCGATCCCTCACCTATGGAGGAGTGGAACATTCACTCTGTGTTATAAAATTTGTACCATTACATAATTACCTTCCTCTTTGCTGCCAATTGCTCGGATTTTTGAAACTCAGTATACTGGAAATGTTGTTTGCGAACTACCCCGACTTAAAGAAGTCGGATGTTCTCTTGCAAGTTTCTCCTGACTTTCTCTGTAATATTTATGATTACTTCCAATCTGACCATTGTGATCTACATACAGACCATTTGACGCACAATCCAGACCAATCACATTTTCCAGATCCGCCACATAATCACAAACAGGAGGATCAAATTCAAACAGAACCGAGGCAAAAAAGCTTCCATCAGATTTCTGTGAAATCGTATCGGATTTTATCTGCCATCCTTCCTTTGGCTTTCTATGAACGACCGCTTTCACCTTTCCAACTTTCGGTAATTTCAGTTCCTTTTCATACAACGCAATCGTTTTATTTTGATTATTTGTTGTATAGGATTTTCTGCTATATTTTGCCGATTTATATTTTGGAAATTTTAGTAAAGATACTGAATGATTATTTGTGTTAAGATTCACATTATAAATACATCTTATGCTAGTTACGACTGAATGATAAGAATATTATAATGCAATCAAAAATAAAAGTCAACGCCGTATATCCCGCAATTCATCCCACCACATACACATTTGTTTAGAGGTGGGGATTTCTTGCTCACGGCGTGTTAACGGAGAAATGATATGACATATGTAAGAAAACGAGGGAACTCCTTTCAGATCACAGTCTCCTGTGGCTATGATTCATCGGGAAAGCGTGTTATAAAGACGACAACATTCACGTCAGATGCCGGATTGAGTAAAAAGCGTGCGCAGGCAGAAGCAGAAAAGTTTACGGTACGCTTCGAGGATAAAATAAAGACCGGCGGAGATATTTCCAGTGATAAGCTCACCCTTGAGAGGCTGTGCGTTGAATTTCTGGAAGATATGGAAGATGAAGATTGTTTAGCGGTTTCGACTCTGGAAGATTACCGGAAGCGTATTGAGAGCCGGATCATACCGAGTCTCGGACATCTGAGGCTCACGCAGATCACAAACCGCGTTGTGAAAGGATTCTTGAAAAAACTTGGAAAAGGCGAGCGATTAGACGATCGCGGAGGAATGTTGTCTGAAGGGACCGTGACAAAATACCGGGCGACAATCAGCACTGTACTCTCCTATGCCGTAGAGGAAGGTTATCTTCCGATCAATCCGCTGATCTACTCAGGAAAACAGCACAGATGTGCAAAAACAAAACGAGAATATAAGACCAAACAGCTCACCATTGATCAGACAAAACGTTTTCTCTGGCTACTGGATAATCCGGTTGAGATCCGCAGGCAACAACATACAGCCAAGCGCAATGGTCAAACCATTCTGATAAAAGAATGCTCTTAGACCTGGTCTCTTGATCTAAAATAGCGGTTATTCTTCTACGTGGAGTTTTTTCGTAGTATAGGGCTCGTCCTTATAGTATAGACCTTTGTCATCATCAGGAAGTACCATTTCAACAGCGCAATTATCAGCGCAATCGTCAATATTGCTGTGATCATTTCTTTTCCCTCCTGTGCCATCTGGTATGCAAGCACCTGCCAGATCTCACATTTAGATTTCTGCTCGTTCCATGCTTTTCACAAAAGTTGCCCCGCGAAGAAACGCCAAAAAGTTTCTCTGCTCTTCTGCGGTGAGCATCTTCAGGAAAACCAAAACTGCTTCTGCTTCTTTCTGGTTTTCTGTTGCAAGCATTGTCCTTACACTTGTCACCATAACCATTATTATCACTCCTTTGCTTTTGTAGCGTTTGGCGGTTTTAAATTACCGCTGTACGTTATCTTCTATGCCTACTTCTTTCACCAGACCAGCGAAGAAGCCATGAAAATTATGTCAGAAACGCTCATTGAACCGCAATCACAACCTTAAAGTTGTGAAAAAAATCGGCAGTAGTCGCCAAATCGCGGTCAAAAATGCGAAAAAGGCGGGTGAAAAGGGATTTCTTTCTTTTTCACCCGCCTTTAAATTTTATTCCAAAACAACAAAAAACCCTTGATTTACAAGGGTTCCTCATCTCAAGCTCCCTGCCGGATTCGAACCGGCGACCTACGCATTACGAATGAGAGGTTTTACTTTTTCTATTTTTTCGTATTTCCTCAAAACCCAGTATTTAAGCGGGTTTCACAGATTTTATTTTTTATAATTCCTTGTATTTCGCTCTCTTTTTCGCTCTCTTTAGTTGCTAAACAGTTGCCAGCAGTTGCCAAGGTCACAATCTGAGCGCCGTTCTCTCTGTGCTACTCGTCCATGTCTGATTGAACCGCTCCACTCCGTTACCAGCAAGCGCCATAGAATAGATCTTATCAAACTCCTCAGCCTCCGGAAGAAACGATCTTAGGTTCTTGCTAGCAACGCTCCGCAAGTGTCGGATTGCTTTATCATATTCCCGGCGGATCACATACCCCTCTGTTCCCTGAGCCCTTGCGATCTGTGCAAGCGTCTGTTCGTTCCTGTACCGCCGTTTGATGATCTCCGGCTGATTATCCGGTAACTCGTCCACATATCCCCATAAAAGGGCGCTGAGGGCTTCCCCGTCCACTTTATCGGCAACCTCATCCTCAAGAACGTCTCCCGCTGTCAGCGTGTCCATATATTCCAGATCGTCCCCGTCATTCGCTCCCGCCATCGGTGCATTGAGACTCATCACGCCCCTTATATAGACGTTCTTTTCGATTTCATGGACACTTTCCCGGCTCACGTTCAAATAATAGGCTACAAGGTCAATCGGGGGCTTTCTGCCGTATTCCAGCCGGTACGCATTGCAAAAACGCTCGTACCGCTGCACCTGTTCCAGCCTCCCAGCCGGAAGATGTAAAGAACTATTATCTGCCATATATCGCCCGATCCGCTGCCTGATCCAGAAACCGGCATAGGTGAGGAACTTCACGCCCGCCGTGGGATCATAGTTTTCAATCGCCGGATACAGTGCTAAAAAACCCTCCTGTTCCAGATCCTCCATGATTCCGCTCTCCCGGTACTTCCAGACAAGGGAATGGATAAACCCCCGTGTCTGATCGTAAAGGGCTGCCATGTTCTCCGGTACGTTCTCCCCGGCTCTGATCCGCTCTACAAGCTCCTCGTTTGTCATTTCCTCACCTCATCCCATCACTACTCAAACATACATGTCAAAACACCGCTGAAAACAAGGCAGACACCGAACAAAATCAGCTTTGCTCTCGCCTGTGTCAGCTCTGCCCCGCGCCGGTTGATTCGCTGGTGGCACAAAATCGAACTGCCGACCGCTGTCATGATCGTTCCGTACAACATACGCGCCCCTCCTTTCTGCTTCCAGCGGGAGCGGGAGTTTACAAGGGTGTAACGTTTCGTTACATCCCCAAGGGTGTCGCGTTTCACGACACCCTTTCTCTGATCTGCCCGCCGGTTATTGTGAGGGAAATTATACCTTGAACCGGTCAAATAGACAATATTGAGGGATTTTTCAGACATTTTCACGCTTTCCGGTGCTGATCAGCTCCATGCTGTCTCAAATTGTGTGACATTTCACCCGCTGGAACGATCACAACGGGAGTAGAAATTTGCTACCCCCTTTCCATTCCTACAAGAACACCAGTTCTTTAAGGTATCCGACGGGAGCGGGATTTATGATGCCATCCCCTCAAGAATCATTTGATCGAACATATTTTCCCGAACTCCAGTTCTTTTAGGTATGGTCAAGCAATCCCCCGCGGTATCGTGTCAAGAAATCACCTCCGGTTCTCGCTGGAAGATTGTACACTGAGGTGCCCCCCTGTTTTAGAGAGTCACAGCACGCACCCGCCCTCTGTTTTCCCTGATTTTGGGTATGTGTTCGCCTGATCGGCAAGGGTATCCATACCACAGATACCCTTTTTTAGGGACTCAAAAAACTCGTGATAGATCCCGCTCCCGGCTCTGATCTGACAGAACGAAACGTTCTCCCAGCTCCGGCACACCGTCACAGGTGACACCAGCGACCGCCTGACTTGGTATTTCACCGGCACAGATACTGTTTCGGTACTTTAGGTATATTGGTCACTCAAAAAAGAGACACCAATAACCGCCCTGTAACTGCTTTCCAAATTTGGAAAGGGGATTTTTCCCGCCCCCTCGGGCTTCCCTCATGCTTCTCTCACGCTTCACAGCTCCTTTCTTGCTATTCGCTTCCCATTTTTGGGTAGCAAGTTTCACAGCCCCCCCCTTGAACCGCTTAACCTCTCCAATATTCTCCAACATTTTCGGCAACGGTCAGCGTTCGCAACGTTCCGAAAAAAATTCAACGTTTTTCCACGGTCAGCGTTTAGTAACGTTACCATTCAAAAATCTTGTAAAACCTTGTTGAATGGCTGAAGAATCTGAAGTTTTCTGAAGTTGCAACGTTGCGATAAACCTTAACAAAACCTAACATAAATCTTAGGGTTTCTTAGGGTGCAACGTTGCAATAAACCTTGTCATTTCTAAACATCAGCTATTCCGAACGCTCGCTATTTTATCCGAACGTTCGCTATTCGTTTGTTTTGGAATTACAACGTTGTACAACATTCGTCGTTTTGGAACGTTGCAACAGGAGCGGGACTGTTTGGAGCGCTCCATTCGTTTCGTTTTGGAAGTCTGCCCGCTGGTTACCTCCGTACTTTCAGGAACGCCGGTTTTAATTCCGTCGCGTTTCACGACGCATTTACAAGTGTGGAACTTTTCACGCTTGTTGACGGGATGAAACATCCCATCACGGTTCAAGGTGTCTGACGGCTTTGTAGCGGGGTTTTACTCAAAAATGAGTAAAAGGTTCGGATGTCGGCAAAGCCGATTTCTGAAAAGCCAAAAATGGATTCACCCCAGCTTCATCCCTGCTCTCTGTACAAGGTTAGCATTTGTTAGCATATTGGCTCATTCTGCCGGCTTTTCCCTCTCCCCCTATCAAGTATACCCTCAAGCGGTTTCAATGCCGTATTCCTTTATTCTGTATTTGATTTCAGAGAATAAACAGCGTTTTACGAGAGATGGTCCCGCTACCCTTGCCAGCGTCTCCCGATCATGGTATACTCAGGGGGAAATATTAATCAACGTGTTATAATTGCAAAAGGAACCAGAAAAGCGCCCGGATCTCGTAGGCTCGTGATCGGGTGCTTTTCTGTGCCATAAATTGCCCTCTGCCTCCCAAAAGTTGCTAAATACAATTTTCAACGTTAACAAAAGTTAACATATGCTCCTCGCTGTGCCCTTGCCTTTCTCCTACGGCTCTGTTATACTGATCCAGTATCTATGCTCTTTTTGGGGACCGTCTGATGTGGGCGGTCTTTCCTTGCATTATCCCCTAAATCATCGGCAAATTCCCCGTTTTCTTCTCTTACCCTAACAATTCCCCACTCCACACATAAAAACCCGAATTTGACCCAAATTACACGGCTACGTCTGGTGTTTTGGTGGCATCTTTGGCGATCCGGTACGGGAGCGGGTACGGTATACCGTAAAACGGCACAAAAAAAAGAGCGCCCATTGCTGGAACGCTCAAAAAAAGGATGCTACAATGTTTGCGATGTCGTGTCGCGTATTTAGGGGGATTGCTCCCGCAATGGGGGGCGCTGTCTGCCTCATGTTAGAAATCCTCATCACAGCCCCCATTATATCAAACCGGCTAAGGAAAGGCAAGTACCAGCGCGGGAAAGTGCCCCTACCTTATATCACTACTTTCAAGCATGATCTTTTGAGTACCATTTACCTCAAAAGCTAAGGCAACACCAGCAAAGTCAGCGATCTTGATAAGATCCTCCGCTGAGAAACTCCCACGATTTAATTTATTTTGGAGAGATTGCGGGGAAATTCCCAGATATTCCGCCAGTTCAACGTTCTTTTTCCCTCTAACAGACAACAAAGCTCTAATTTTCTCAGTTACTGCCATTTTCAGCCTCTCCATATTCGTATATTGTATCACTTGCAAGATCTATCATATCATTCCAGAATACACAAGTACGACTCGGATCAAGCTGAACTTGATTGAATAATCCCGGGATAGTTTTCAGATCTTGATAGCTTGGAATGGTATCAATATCATCCTCAACGTTGTAAAGTACGCCTTTCCCATCATCGAAAACAACCTGTAATACAAAATTGTTCATAGGCTTCACACTTTTAATTCTTGGAATCATACAAACACCTCCTTTTGCGGATCACTGCCACTTATAACGGTGGCAGTTTTCTCAAGTTCTGATTGTCCCACATTTCAAGAAGCTCTTTTTGATTCTGAGCCATCCACTCTTGAACCATGTCACAGGCTCTCTTTGGAAGATCCCCCTCAGTCATTTCCATCGTTCTCAGATCAAATATTCCAACATGTTCACCGTATAAAGCATGTAGATGACTTGGTTCGTGCTCCTTTGGTTTGAAAAACATTTTGATTACAATTCCATAAAATCTACTGATTTCCGGCATTTTTATCTCCCCTTTCACTGTCCTAAGCCCATTATAGCATACTCAAAAACGTTTATCAACAGATTTTTCTCTGATCGGTTTGAGAATGCCACGCTTGCCAGTTCCTCCCCCGTCTGGTATACTCTTCTGTGAGTGGCGAACTTCCTGAAAACTCTGTAAGCATAAGAAACCCCGGCACCTTTTCACAGGTCCGGGGCTTTTTCTTTGCTCGCTGGTGGCTTATCGCATCACCAGAAAGGCGATCGTCATAAGGAAATTCACAATCAAGGATACTGTCAACAGCTCCTCCGTGTTCTGAAGCTCTTCCAGTAATTCCGCTCTATCTCTCTTCATGGATTAATTCCCCCTGTATTTTGTCTCGTTCCGCTCCCGATTGTAGCGGTATTATCTGCCCTGTTTTGCCTTGCGTCTCGCCCGCTCCCGTCTGATCCCATGCATCAGCCCCAGCGTGTAGAACAAATTCGCATCAATCAGCTTTGAGTCACGCTCACCGGGCTTATAATACCGGTTATTGACTGCTTCATAGGTTTCGCGCGACAGTCTCATATCATTCGCATAAATCAGCGCCTCAATATCGTCCTCTATGCTGATCGGCTCCGCTGGCTGTGTCTCGCGCTTGCTCTGCTTCTCCTGTTCCGGTTCTTTAGCTTTTGCCAGTTTAAAAGCCACGCTCATCAGCGCACCAACCTGTTTCAGACGCTCCCCGGCTGTGTGTGTATGTTCCAGTGCTATATCATTCTCGATTCTCGGCACGCTGAGGTTGCTGTCTTCATGCGAGAAATGATCCTGATCCAGCTCGTTGCACATCGCCCACGCTTTTTCTACGTCCATCTTGACTCTAGTCAGCAAGCTCTCAATATCAATTAATTTCTGTACAAGCTCCATCGGTTTACCCTCACTTTTTCAGTATTTTGTGGGACTTTCGGACTTTTTTGTCCAAAACCCTTTATTTTCTTCTGAAATCGTGATATGCTCGCCTCGTTCTTGGGTGGGAGCGTATCACGTTTCTATCATCTCCCCCGGCGGGCTGGCACCCGTCAGGGGATTTTTTTATTCAATCAGAACGGGAGTTTGCCTTTAAGTGCACATTCAAAAGCAATATCAATATCAGTCACTCTATCGCAAATACTGCCCGTTTCATCCTTGATTCCCTGTAATGCATCGACAGCAAGTTTAAACTCAGCGATCTTGATAAGCTCCAGCGCCGTCCCCTCTGTATATCCGGCATCAATCAGCTCCCTGTATTCTCTGACCGCGTCCTCAGTTTCTTTTCTCATGTGTGTTATTCCTTTTCCTCTCAATGGGTGCAAAAGGTGCAATTTAAAATTATATCGTCTCTATATATGTATATATGACCGCCTTATAGACGTTTTTCTTTTATATATATTTGCTTTTAGAAATAATTGCACCTATTGCACCTAAACACGTTTTCATCAGTTAAATGGGAGCTTTTCTTGGGTGCGATCCACAGGAACAAATTCACTTTCAAGTGTATTTTTGGCACCATCAGATGCACTTTTCCAGCAAATTCCCCCAAAACAGCGAATCCCGTGATATGTTGTCTCTGCATATCCTTTCGCCCTCAGATCATCATAAAATGAGTTGCGTCGCAATGCTTGAAGCTGTTCCTCAGTACAATATTCTTCATACTTACGAAATAACTCCTTGCGCTCTATGCGGTTCTTCTCTGATCGTTCCGTGCAATCTTCCATGAAAGCCGTCACACTATCAGAGCTACGATAATACTCGTGAACAAGCATCTTACTGTTTGGGCTATCCAGCTTTGCCCCCGTTGCGTATACAGTTCTGAGTGACTGAACGCATTTACAAATAAAAGCCGGCATACTCTGAGCGAGTCCCTCTTTCAAGTTCTCAATTTTCGGTCCTTTCTTGTCAATGTGGATCATCAGCAAACGCCTGTAAAATGCAGTGGTTTTTTCGTCATAGGATTTCGGCATCTGATTGGCTGAAAAAATCAACTTTGCATAGCTCCGAAACCAGAACGTTTTACCACCTTTATATTCTCCCTTTACCGGGTCCTCTCCGGTGATTCGCTTGACTGCATCCACCTGCTCAAGTGCCTTTTTAGGGAGATCTGCACACGCATTTAAAAGTTTTCCCAGTAATTCCGTTGCCGTAAAACGCTCCCCTAATTCCTGTAATGCAATCCCACAAGTATTTTTCGCACCGACCATATCCATCAACATATTAATAGCCGTAGACTTGCCAGCTCCCGGCGCACCAGTCACAACTAAAAACTTCTGGAATTGTGTATCTCTTGTCATACAATATCCGGAATATGCGAAAAACATTTCTCGATCCGCCTGATCTGGTATTAAACCCTTAAAAAATTGCTGTGCCACAGAGCTGTCAAAATCCGCCCTTGACTCGTAATTATGCGGGATCTGGTTGATTGATAGATATTTCGGATCATGTGCGTGCATCTGGTTGTTGAGTAAGTCATACATCCCATTTTGAAAATTGATCCATGTAGCGGGATAGCAGTTTATTTCGCTGTTTTTCTTTGCCAGACGGTAATCAATCATAATCAGACCATAAACACGATTAATTCGCGTCACGGTAATAAGTTCTGGAAGAATCAGGCTTTTTATATGTGCTTTTAAGATTTTTCCATCCTCATCTCTCATATAGTAGCCCCTACGATAAAGATAGGGCTGTCCGTCCATAGTGAAAAGCTGTAATTCGTGCGTAATATACTCCGCTATTTCATTATCAAGAATCTCATAAGGTCCATGTTTACCAATCTTGTGGAAAACCAGCAAATCTATATTCTTTTCTTCTGTCTCCACTTGCCTGCCGTTCTCCTTTCCATTTTTCCTCAAGTTGCTTGTGATACCATGTAGCGGTTTCTTTCAGTGCCTCTTCTCTGGTTGCTTCGTACTCATCAACAAATTGTTTGTAATACGCTCTGGCTTTCCCGCATCCGATCCCCTCAAGTCGGCTGAGGGCGATCTCTGCAAAACCGGGATATGTAATTTCATAACCGTAGATTTTCATAAAAAACGCACGGCTCAATTTCATATCTGACCGGATCTCTGAAAGAAGTTTCTCCCGGCTCATCATGCCAGCGTCCCGCCATTCATATACTCGATCAACTTCCCCATGTTCACCAGATACTTACGACCGGCTCTCATATGTACGATCTTGTGATTGATACACAACTTTCTCAGGCAGTCATAAGATAAACCGGTGCGTTCCGCTGCCACCTGCAACGTCACCATCTCCGGGACTTCATAATTGCTCTCTGTCATATTGTTCTCCTTTCCGTGTTTCTACTGGCAATTTTCTGTTTTTTACCCCGTACCCTATAAAGAGTACCCCTGAAGGGTTTCAGTGTTGGATTTCTGACTTGCAACTCGCTTGTTTAAGGCTGTAACTCGCTTTGCAGCGGCTTCACGCTGTTCATCTGTCAAATGAACTTCCCGCTTCTTTGATCTGACTGTCAAAAAGCTCTTTGGGAAAGTGTAACGTCTTGCCACTACCTTGCCCTCATACTTGAATTCCTGAATCACTTTGAACTGCTCCGGGTTCTGCTCCACCAGCTTGTCGAACTTTCTGATCCATACCGGATCTGACGCGTAAATGTCCGCGTTTTCCTCCGCTGCATTGAATGTGATAACGCTCTCGCGCTCCACTGCCGTTAATGAATATGCCATTTTTGCTCCTTTCTGATGCTTCTCTGTGCATCCCAGACACCCCAGCCCCGGTTTATCTGGTTTCTAGTTTTTCCCAGTTCTGGAAGAAACCTCACTCGTTTTCTGTGTCGATGATCTCAGTTACATCAACACCCAGCGCGCGGGCAAGTCGTCCGGCGCATACTGGTGTGACTTCGCGCTGATTCAAAATCGTGTTCATTCGCGCACGGCTCACTCCGTAGGTTTCTGCAAGCGCGCTCACCGTCATGCAGTTGGTAGCTCTCGCAAGGTCAATTTTGTCTCTCGATACTCTCATGCTATCACCTCACTTGTTTTTTTTGATATTGCAGTGTGTAATATTACAAACTGCAATATTACTTTAATATCATTTCGTAATATTGTCAATATGGTATTGCTATTTTTATTACATTCTGCTATTGTTTGAATGGGAGGTTATTGAAAAAAATGGACGATATTTTTGAAAGGATAGGGAAAAATTTAAAATCGTTACGCAAAGAGCGCAACGTTTCTCAGAAAGAGCTTGCAGAGGCACTAAATGTATCACAAACATCGGTAGCACTTTGGGAAACTGGAAAACGCAAGCCATCACTAGAAACCATTATGCAGATTTCAACTTTTTTTGCTGTGCCTTGTGATTTTTTGTATTCTGAGAACTTGCAAAATGATAAAAAAACAGTTAACGAGTTGATAAAGGAACGATATAAGACCATTAGCAACAATTCAACAGATAATGACATTAACGAAACGCGCCAAATCGCACAAAAGTTGCTTGAAATCCCGGAATTACGCGAACTAACGCGCCAAATCGCACAAAAGTTGCTTGAAAGTCCAGAATTTCTTGATCTTGTTCGTACTGCAAAAGATATACCGCCGGAACAACTAAAGGCGCATACTGAATTTATGAAGAGTCTGAAACGCCAAGAAAAAGGAGACTACGACGAACCTTGTTGATTTATAAGGTGTCATCATTTCGGTGACCCCATCAAACCCGCTCAAAAATGAGCAAAACCCCGCTGCACTCAAAACCCTTTATTTTGCACACAAATATTTCTCTGTATGTCCCAGACACCCCAGCCCGGTACTTGGAAAATCAGAAAAAATATTGTAAGATGCACAAAAAGAAAGGGGAATTGTACAAAATGGCTTGTATCAGACAGAAAAAGAATGGATCATACAAGATTATTGTTAGTTGTGGCTATGATCCAGCCGGAAAGAAACTGACAAAAACAATCACGTTTACACCGGAAACATATACTAAGACAGGAAAGCTAAAGGCAGAGAAGACGATTGAGAGAGAGGTAAATGAATTTGCAGCGGACTTTGAGAAAAAGGTTCTGACGGGAGAATATACAGCCGGGTATACAATGACGCTTGCTGTATATGCTGAGAAGTATCTGGAAGAATATGCTAGGGAAAACCAAGCGCCCAGAACCTTTCAATCAACTGAGAAGACTCTGAGCGCCTTTGTGGCTGATTTTGGATATATGACACTGGAAACACTCAACCCACTGTTTTTACAGGGATATTTCAACGATATGGCAAAGATCCAGAGCCAAACAGGCAGCGGGACACTCTCACACGGCACGATCAAGAGGAGAGCTGCCGTTTTATCCGCTGCACTGTCTCAGGCGGTACGCTGGAATCTCTTGAAAGAGAATCCCATGAACCGGGTTCAGATCAAGAGCCGGGAGGCTGGCTGGATCAAGCCCACAAGCTCTAAAATGTTTCACTCAGGAGCAAGCTGAGACATTCTTGCAAGTGCTTGAAAGCTCGCTCATCTACTCCTATGCTTCCAGATCACGCACCGATTGCAGCGGGAACGTGTATCAGGTCAGCGAGTACCAGAGCGCGCGCACAACCTCGTTACAGCTCCGGTTTTTCTTCTATCTTGCCATGTTTACCGGATGCAGGCGCGGGGAATTACTTGCTCTCAAGTGGTCTGATCTTGATTTTAACGCCGGATCTGTCAGCATTTCAAAGTCCATGTGTCAGATCAAGGGGGAAACTATTATCAAGTCCACCAAGACAAATTCTAACAGATTGATCTCTATTCCTCAAGTAGTTGTCGCGGTTGGTAGGCAGTGGAAGAAAGCACAAGCTGAATACAGGCTTGCAATGGGCAGCCAGTGGGCTGATGAGGGGAATGTCTTCACGCGCTGGAATGGTCAGTATATGGGACTTGATACGCCGTATCAGGCTTTTCACCGCATCATTGAGCATTACGACGCCACCAGACAGCCGGGAGCGCCTGAGCTTCCCTTGATCCCGCTGCATGGTCTGAGGCATACCGCTGCCACGCTCCTCATCGCAAACGGCGTTGACGTTCGTACGGTATCCGGAAGACTCGGACACGCAAACACCAGCACCACACTGAACATATACGCTCACACACTGGAAGAGTTTGACCGGAAAGCATCTGACGTTTTGGAAGAGATACTAACCGTCAAAAAGGTGTGAAAAAATGGGTCAAAATTTCCCGGTAGTTGCCAAACAGTTGCCAAAACGCAAAAAAGCCGTCTTTTATGACGGCTTAAATTTTACCCCAGAACAACAAAAAACCCTTGATTTACAAGGGTTCCTCATTTCAAGCTCCCTGCCGGATTCGAACCGGCGACCTACGCATTACGAATGCGTCGCTCTACCAGCTGAGCCAAGGAAGCAATCCTGAACATTCTGAATTGCTTCAAAACATTCATGACCTCGCCGGGAATCGAACCCGGGTTTACGCCGTGAGAGGGCGTCGTCTTAACCGCTTGACCACGAGGCC